>DYDN01000014.1 GCA_020717885.1 Candidatus Forterrea sp. | reverse complement strand
TTTGCATACTAATTATTACTACCATAACCTATTTAATATATCTATATATATTATTGCCAATTCATCTGACATTTGAAAATGTCAGTTTTTTTGGCACGAGGTTATAAACTTATGTTCTGCCCTGATTTAACCGATTTACTACCCAACCAAAAACAACAATAACAATAACAAAGATTCCCAAGAAAATCCACATCGAAGTATTCGCCCAACCAGAATCATCCACTGAAGATTGATTTGAAGGAGAATTAATTATTATTGACTTCGTGCAAACATCACATGGAGCAGGAATTGTAACAGTAACAACCATGTTTTGCGGAACATTAGCAGTAGAAAATCCGCCAAGCCCTGCCCAAGTTTGCCCTAAATTCCAAGCACTGCAAATCGTTGACCTTGTTTGATTAAGCGGTTGAATAATCATACTCCCGATTGATTGTGATTTGCAAGCCAAATTATAGACCACAATATTTGAAGAACTATCCCAATGCCCTGTGAACTCTGTAATCGAATTTAAAGAAATCGCAAAAGCAAAAGTGGAAAACAATAAGAGCAATCCCAATACTAAAATCTTTTTATTCATCGACATAATAACCCCTTTCAAATATAAAAAGGTTAATCACAGCACTGATTTTAAATCATGCCTTAGAGAAAATATGTTATGCAAATTGGAATTGTTGGAAAACCCTCTTCTGGGAAAAGCACTTTCTTTTCAAGTGCGACACTAATTGATGTTGCCATTGCTTCATATCCATTTACCACAATTAATCCAAACAAAGGAATCGGATTTGTTAGGGTTGAGGATGCGGGGAAATACTTCGGAGTGGTGTCAAATCCAAGGCACGGATTCTTGGTTAATGATGACCCAAAGAACCCTATTCGATATGTTCCTGTTGAACTAATTGATGTTGCGGGGCTAGTGCCTGGGGCAAACGAGGGAAAGGGACTGGGAAACAAATTCTTGAATGATTTATCACAGGCGGATGCGCTTATTCATGTGGTTGATGCGAGCGGAAGCACGGACGCGGAAGGAAAAGAGGTTGCGGAAGGAACACACGATCCTATTGAAGATGTGAAGTTCCTGGAAGAAGAAATTGAACTATGGTTCTTAAAAATAATTGAGAACAACTGGGTGAAAACCGCAAGGATGCAGGAAAAGGATTTTGGGAAAAAAGTCGCGCAACTCGGAACTGCGCTAGCTGGAATCAAAATCCTTCCATGGCACATAGAAAAAGCAATGAGGGACCTAAAAATTGATGAAAAAATATTAACTGAGTGGAGCGCAGAAGACAAGAGAAACTTTGCGCACAAATGCAGGGTTTGGTCAAAACCAATACTAATCGCGGCGAACAAATGTGATTTACCTAGCGGAGAGAAAAATGTTAAGAGAATGAACGAAGCGTTCCCTAATACACACATAATTGCGTGCTCAGCGGCAAGCGAACTATCCCTAAGGAAGGCAGCAAAAGCAAATATCTTGAAATACTACTCAGGATGGAATCACTTCGAGGTACTTGGAACACTAAACGAAAAACAAAAGCTGGGACTTGAAACAATACAACACAATGTACTTGAGAAATTTGGGGGCACTGGAGTACAAGAATGCCTTGATACGGCAATATTCAAATTACTTGAGTACTTCCCGGTATTCCCCGCAGGCACAAAGGGGCTAATTGATAGTTCTGGAAGAACGCTCGCTGATTGTTTTCTCATGCCTAAAGATTCCAAAGCGATAGACTTTGCTTATGCACTTCACACGGACATGGGCGATGGATTCATACGCGCCATTGATGTTAAAACCAAGCAAGTCATTGGCAAGGATCACCTGCTTAAATCTGGTGATGCTATTGAATTAATTTTCAAGAAACCATAAGAAAAAATGAAAGGCAAGTAACTTTTGCCTTTCCAATAACTAATTCTGAATTTTGCTGAAATATTTCACTTAACAGTTGTTGTGGTTGTTGTTACTTCTTTCACAACAGGTGCGCTTGAAGTCTTTACTTCTGGAATTTCTTTTGAGGTAATTGTTTTCTCTTCCTTAATCACTTTTACTGTCGCATTCTTCATCGCGTCCTTGTCTTTTAGTTTCTTGAGCGTGTAGAAGTATGAGTTAATCATCTGGTCAAGGTCAAGACTCCTCTTAAACCCCAAGCGTGCAATCTCCTCGAAATAGAGGCGCACAATCCTCATTGCTATTTCCTCATCATTCATCCCAAATCACTCCCTAAAAATTATTTTTGCTCATTTCTTTTGTATCCAATTGGATTCGTCATAAACTTCTTTTTTGGCGCATTAACTATGCGAGCAACATTTTTGCCGGCCTTGATTGGGCGCATCCCTTTCAACCCTCTGACTATTGCAGCACGCACAGCATTCTTTGTTCTTTCCTTTCCAATAATTGAGGATTTTCGCTTAACTAATTCTGCGACAATCTCTGCACTCGCATTTCTAATTTCAACTGGAAGATTCTCTGGATTAATTCTTGCGGCCCTTGCCTCCGCCATTACTTGGGCAATGAGTACGTCCCTTGGGCTGACAATGGCTGTCCAGCAACTCATTCCATCCAAATCTTTTTTGACTTGAATTATTTGTTCCAACCTTCTACGAGCATTAACTACCCCAGTATTATATTTCTTATTTACCGCGGGCATCAATATACCTACTTTCTCTCCGCTTCTTTTACTGCCCGCATTACTTCCACTTCCTCAATTCCTTTTCTTTTTACTCTTGCGAGAGCGTAGAAGTACGCATTAATTATTTCGTCCAAGGAGAGCTGGCGCTTAAACCCAAGGCGCGCAATTTCCTTGAAATATGTTTCAACCATCTTGAAAGCAATTTCCTCATCATCAGGATTCATCGCATTCCTCAAATCTGATTTTGAGATACTTGAGGACTCAATAACTCTTTTGAATTCAGAGGCATTAAAACCCGGGCTGCCTGCACGCACAATACGAGTAACTTTTCTTGTTCTCTGTAAAGGCCTTGGCTTTGATTTAATTCTACGAACAACAGTTTTTGTTTTTGTTCGGTACTTGATTGTTGGTTTTGATTTAATTCTTCTAACAACAGTTTTGGTAATGGTTTTTGTGCTTCCTTTCTTTCCAAGCTTACCAGCTTTTGCAAGTTTCCAAAGCGCAACTGCTTGGAGGAAAGTTTTTCCAAGGCGCATCTGTGAACCAATGAACTGGTTGTAGGCACTTGGTCTTCGTTTGTTTTTATTCTGAAGAGCCTTGTACTTTCCCCACTGCCTTGCGGCTTGAGTGAAAGTTAATCCTGAAAGAATTTGTTTCTTAATGAAAAAATTGTATTCTGAGATGTGGCCACTCTTAGCTTTCTTTTTCTTCAGCTTTTCAACTTCGATTCGTAGTTTTGCTATCTCGGACCCTTGCGCAACACTCTTCTTTTTTACTCTCTTAAGCTCTTTTCGCATAACTTTTCTTGAAGCACTAATCTTCTTATCAACTGTCTTTGATTTAACCACGAAAACCACCAACCACTACAAATATTACCCTTGGACCAAAATAAAAAGGTTTCTTTCTTAACCGGAAAGAGTTAATTAAAGAGGGTTATTTTAGGGTTTTGGTGGACTTTATGACAAGGCTAATTTTACTACCCGTGTGAATCCTCGCCCCTTAATCTCCTTATCAGAGACAATTAATTTCTTTTCCTCAAGAGAACTAAGGGCAGAGCGAAGAGTTCTCTCCGCAAATTTGTCTTTTAAGGCAATATAAACAGCACCCGAATCCAGGGATTTCTTTTTCTTAAGCAAATCAAGAATTGATTGCTCCTGCTCTGAAAGATTTGAGGTAACTTCAACCTTCACTGGTTTCTCTTGCATAAAAGAAGCACGAACATGCTTCACTAAAACTTTTTTTGCCCCTTCTCTTGCCGCGAGGCGACCGGCTTTTAGAAGAACTTCAACCGCAACTCTCGCATCCCCCCCAAGTTTTGCTGCATGAGCCGCGCAAAGCGGAACAACATCCTCGTCAAGAGCGAACTCATTAAACGCATACTTTGCTCTTTCTCGCAAAATCTCTTTTAACTCAGAAGGAGAGTACTGTTCAAACGGGATACTTGAACACTGAAGAGAAGAACGTATTCGGTCATCAATCTGAGAGAAAAAAAAACTGTCATTTGAAATGAATGCAAGTCCGATTGGGAGTTTTTGCTGTTCAGGAAGACGGGCGAGATCATAGAGAAGTGATTTTGTTTCCTCACTTTTTAATAACTGCTCTGCCTCATCAAAAACAATTACGGGAAGAACTTTTTTTGTACGGAGGACTGCAACGAACTTACTAAAAAGTTCCGCGTAACTAATCCCGCGGGATGCGACGGCATACCCCAGCGAATTTGTTATCTTAGAAATAATCGCCTGCTTTGAGGAATACTCAAAACAATTAATGTACAAACACTTTGCTCTGTCAGAGAACTCTTCAAGCTCGCTTAAAACAAATTTAAGCGAAACTGTTTTACCTGTCCCGGGCTTACCAAACACAAATACATTTGTGGGACGCTTACCTTCAGAAGCGGGTTTAAGGCAAAACACGAGCTCCGAAATCTCTTTATCCCTAAATGGCAGACGCTCTGGCACAAACTCGGGGTAAAGAAAACGCTCATCCCGAAATATTGAGCCACTTGAGGAAGAAGAGAAAATGTTTGCCATGAAAGAAAAAGCACTAAAAGAGTTAAAAACTATACTAAACACAAGACACTAAACGAAAAGCTGGCAAAAATGGATAAATCAAATGATTAGCAAAACAAAGATGATTAAATGATTACAGAACTCTTGCTTGGAACATTCCTCTCAATAATACAAACCCTTGGATACTTTGGGGTATTTGTGCTAATGGCGGCGGAGAGCACTTTCTTGCCAGTGCCAAGTGAAGCGGTACTGCCCTTTGCGGGATATTTAGTTGCACTCGGACAAATGGATTTTTGGACTGTACTTATAATATCTACAACTGGAACAATAATTGGCTCCCTAATCTCATATTATATTGGAAAAATACTTGGGGAAAAATTCTTTGAGAGATTTGGAAAAAAATTCTTTATTAAAAAAGAGGAAATACGACTTGCGGAAAAATGGTTTGAGTCGCACGGACAAAAAACAATTTTTATCTGTAGATTTATTCCTGTTGTAAGGCACCTAATCTCAATCCCTGCAGGAATTGCAAAAATGCCAAGAAGAACATTTATTTTATACACTGCAATCGGCGGAGCAATGTGGAATGGATTCTTAATCTATGTTGGAATGACACTTGAGCAAAACTGGGAAACAATACTTGCTTACACACAAGTGCTTGATGTGTTGATTATTATTGCAATAGTCCTTTTTTGTATTTACTTTATTGCAAGGCAATTGAAGAAGACTAATAAAAAAAAAAGAATAAATTAAAGTTCAAACTCAAACAGCGCAACTGGCTTTCTTAGCCCAAATGCTTCAACTACTCCTGGACTTACTTCGCCAAGGAAGCCTTTCTTCCCATTCACTGTAATCTCCGCGCTATTTTCGCCAAGGAAAGGGAAAACTTTCTTTTTCACCTCAAGTTCTGCCCCCATATACTTGCAAAGTGTTGCTAAGAAGGATTTCGCTTCTGTGAAATTAACATTTGAGTGAGTAAGCGCAACGCAAATATTTGTTGATTGGCGAACACCCTGCTCAGCCTTATCATCAAGGGTTAAGCAGGTTCCTATCTCAAAAATCCTTTGAGGGAATGACTGCCCCTTATTCTTTGAAAAGAAATCAAGGAGCTGGGGAGCAAGGCGTTTTCGCAGTACTTCAAAATTAATTGAAACAGGATTTGCTATTTCAACAAAAGAATCATTTGCAAGTCGCATATTTACTCCCTGCACTAATTTTGAGGACAAATTAAATGTCATTACTTCCTGCAAGGCAATACCAATCGCCCCTTCTCTGACAAAATCAGTATACTTAGATTCTTTTAGCTCCGAACCAAGAACATTCATCTCAATTTTTTGCGGAGCAATATTGTTGAAGCCATATGAAATCAATAAATCCTCAATAACATCAACAGCCTGCAAAATATCTGTCCGGTATGTTGGATACTCAACTGTGAGCTTTGAGCCCTTAATTACAGCGTTATATCTTGCGCGCCCGAGTAAATCAATTATTTCTTTATCTTTAAACCCAAGACCGGTTTTTTTATTCACAATTTCTTTATCAAAAGACATTTTCTCTGTTGCGAACACCGGAGTGTAAAGGGTTTTTGCGGGATATGGCTTTTTTGCACTCGGGAAATGAGTGCGACAGGAGAAAATCTTTCCGCGTCTATCAGCAAGCGCCATGCAAATTACCTCGAGCGCGGTTTCAACGGTTTCCCACTTAAAACCAGTAACCTCAATAAACAAATTCTTTGTTTTCTCTGTTACTTTACCAGTGGTTTGTGAATTAATAATTGGGGGCATTGAGGCAACTGTCTTATTTGAGTCAATTACAATTGGGAAAAGGTTTGAACCTTCGAGTAAGTGCTTGTATTGTTTTCCCTTTTCATGCTGCGAGAGAATTTCACTTGGGCGCATTGGAACCTTCCATTCAAGCGGAATGAATTCAATTTCATTATCTTTGAACCCCTTGTAGTATACTGGGGGTTTCATTATATCAAAATCATACAAACCAATTCCCAGTTCTTTGCGCTTGCGCCCATAATTCTCTCCAACTTTCTCCTGCAACTGAATCATTTGCTTTAAAAGTTCCTCAGTAATTTTTACATCCTTAACAACCGCGCACGCAATTAATGGGCGAACTTTCTCCAAATTCTCATGAACAAAAACATCAACTTTGCTTCGCTGAACGGTATATTCTTTAATTCCTTTTTCTTTTCCGGTTCTTGCTTTCAAATCACGCGCAATTCCTTCAGCACTCCACAAATCCGGACGATTTGTTTCCTTGCAATCAATTTTTAGCGCATCCCCTTCAAGCGAATCAATCTCTCCTTTTACATACTCAAGCGCACCCTCAAGATCCTCGCGTCCTGCAAACTTCTTGCCAAGGAGCAACTCCAAATCTTTTTTTGATACTTCCAAGTTAGGCATAATCATCACACAAGAATTAAAGCAAAACCCCTTTTGCATTTCTTAAATAACCTAAATCTTCGCTGAATAAATATCTAATATCCTTTATTCCGAGTTTAAACATTGCAAGTCTATCAATTCCCATTCCCCAAGCAATTGCTTCCCCCTTAATTCCTAAATTCTCAAGCATCTCGGGACGAAACATCCCCGCTCCCGCGAACTCAATCCAACCCAACTCAGGATGCTTTGCGCTCAATTGAACACTTGGCTCGGTGAATGGATAATAATCAGGGAAGAATTTTACTTTCTCCGCCCCCGCTACTTCAATCGCGAAATCTTTTAACATTCCTAAAAGATGACGAAAATTCAACTCCTCGCCAACAATAAATCCTTCCATCTGATTAAATTCAATTAAATGTGTCGCATCAAGAACATCAGGGCGAAAGCACCTCGCAATTGCAAAATATTTTCTTGGCAGCTCTACTCCCTTAATTAATTGGCGAGCGGAGTGAGCGGTCCCGTGAGCAGAAGGCATTAATCTTGAAGCAATATCAAAACTCCAATCATAGCCCCAACCCTTACTCTTTGCTTTCCCCCCATTCTCGTGAGCCGCTTTAATCGCATCAACATATTTTTTTTCCGGGAGTGCTCCTTTCTTTGGATTCTTTAACTGATAAGTATCAGTCCACGAGCGCGCAGGGTGGTTCTGGGGCTGGAACAAAACATCAAAATTATAGAACTCGGTAACAATTAATTTTGTATCCATTTCCTTAAACCCAAGTGAAACTAATTTTGAGCGAATTTGTTGAAGGAATTGAATGTATGGGGCTTTTTTTCCCGCGAAAATCTCAGGAACTGGCGCACTAACATCAAATGCTCTTGAAATATTCTCTTTTGAAAGCAACTCTTTTGCGTCCTCTCCTTGCGGAGAAATTTTTATTGTTCTTGCGGTGGTTTTGCGCCTCTCAACAAGACCGCGTTTTAGTAATTCAAGTGAAAGTTCATCGGAAACTTTCTTTTTGTCAACAATATCACGCAAAAAATTCTGTTCGGAGAAGTCTTCCTGCTTTGCTACACCTGTTTCTGATATTGAGCCCTGCATTATCACAACAAATGCTTTACGCTTATTTATCCCAAGAGCCGCCATGAACTCCTGCTTTGAAAGACATGATTCTTTTTCAAGTTCCACAAAAGTTGATTTGCCCCCAAGACGGGAAAGTGTTTCAAGCAAAACATTTTCAGGCATTCCTTTTTCAAGAGCTTTTTCACCATCTGCAGTAAGAACAAGAGACTCTGTTTCTTTTTCAGAAACTATTGCAAAACCCTTTTCATTTAACCAAGCGCTTGCTCTTCGAACTGAGTCAATTGGAACGCCAGAAGAAATTGAGGC
The DNA here is from genome assembly GCA_020717885.1 of Candidatus Forterrea sp. Taxonomy (GTDB): domain Archaea; phylum Iainarchaeota; class Iainarchaeia; order Iainarchaeales; family JAAZKV01; genus JAAZKV01. The sequence continues at coordinate 6,018 of DYDN01000014.1, read as the reverse complement.
ATCCTCTAATGGGGCGGATTCTTTAGAAAGCGCTAAAAGGAGCTTACGCTCAATATCACTAAGCTCCTTTACTTTATCATTCAAAGAAGGCATAACGAAATTAAAGAAAACGTTATTTTAAAGCTTTACAATACGAAAAAAAGGAACTTTGCGGAGTTAATTAAAATTTGAAAAAGGGAGCGAATTACTGAAAACTAAACGAAAAAAGGAATATTTAAGAAAACAAGCCAAAGGGATTATTTGAGTGAAGTAAATGGTTGAAATACAAAAGACTGTTGACGGGTGGGTGGGCAAAATCCAAAAAAGCATAATGGGAAAAATAGAGCACTTTGTCGCAACACTATTCTTCTTAATCGCGCTAGGCGCCCTATTTGCAATAGCACTAACACACTACTGGCCGCACATGTCATTTTTGGCCGTACTTGTACCGCTCGCAGTCGGGGCATTCGCATACATTAACAGGGCGTTTGCAATAGCCGTGTTCATACTATTCCTCGTGTTTATCTTCATTTGACGACAACTCTCAAAATATTGGACACTTTCTACAATCGCCGAAAATTAAAGAAGGTTTTTAAGCCAAGGAAAACGCGGCTATTTAATGAAAGGATTCTTTGGGTTCGCTAGTGCGCTTGCGATGATTACACTGCTATTTTTCCTTGGAGCGGCGGTTGTACAAAGCGAGAACGAGCTATTCGACACGCAAAATGAACTAATAAAAGCTGAACAGGCGAACAAAGAAAGAACACTTCTCGAGAATAACTGCGACAAAATAATTTATGCAAAACTAAATGAACAAATATTAAAAAACAACTTTAATGTTGCAAGTGCTCAAAATGAAATCAATTCTGCACTTGCGAATTATTTAAAGGGAAAAGCAAAAAGCATGAATCTTTTCCATGAAGAAACTGGGGAAATCACAAACACCTCACTAAACCATAACAGCGCCGTAATTTTGCTCCAAACAAAAGAAGTTATTTACGCGGAGTATGTGTACAGCTCAAATCCACTAAGAAATACCTTTGTTGGAAAAAGACTTGGAGAAGAAATAATAACTTATTTTGAAATCCCAATCGGGCACACAACAAGAATATTTCAATTAAGGTAATGAAATGAACAGCATTGACGCAATAATTGCACTACTAGCGCTAACTGCAGCATTTGGAGTAATTATTGGGACAATAAACGAACAAAAAACTGTTATGGAAACTGCAAAAGACTCCGTGAAAGCGAATGCGCTAGCAGAAAAATGCGGAGCAATAATTGATTCTATTTACGCAAACTCGGCGGAGAAGTACTTGGGAGAAATTAAGTGCGATGCAAACGGGGTAATTGTTTCTGTAAAAATCGGGGTACGCGAAAAAAGGTTTGAAATAATCACAACCGCTAAGAAAACAAGTATTTTGGAGGTGCAAATAAGTGAACACTACAAATAAACGCGTTAAACAAAAAGCAAAGACTCAAATACCTGGACATTCTTTCGAAAGGGGCATAATTTTTTCACTTGATGCAGGAATTTCATTTACAATTGTGCTTATTGGGGTGCTTGTATTTGTTTTCGCACTAAACGGATACGCCGAGTCCGCAAAGAACATTAGCATAAATTTTGAACTTGAGGAAAAAGCGCTTATGCTTGCTGATGCGATGGTAAAAAATAACAATTCACAAAACCCTCTTCTTGGCGCATGTATTTATGATGCTGACAAAAAGAGAGTAAGAACAAATGAGCTGAGCTCTACAGAAATTAAACGCGCACAATTTATGCAATTTGGGAAAATATTTGTTAAAAGCATAAGTTATGAAACAGCGAGAAAGAAAGAAATAACCCCCCTCACACAAAAAACTTCAGAGAATTGTATTACCTCAAAAAGATTCGTGCTAATTGATGGAGAAAAAGGAATAATTTTCATTCAAACTTGCGGGGAAGGGTAAAATATGTCCAAGAAAATGGGAATTAGAGTAACTGCATCAAATAAGGGTTTTGTTTTTACAATGGAAGCCGCGCTTTCACTCCTAATGCTCGCACTAATGATTGCCGCACTGCCACAACCAAACTCGCTCTCACTAAAAGAACTCGCAATCGCACAGCAGGCAAATGATTTATTACGCGTATGGAGCGCAAAAAATACGAGTGAACTTGAAATGTCAGCGGATGTGAACAAAATTTTTAGTAAAAACGCAGAACTTTGGATTAATGGAATTAAATTACTCAATTCAGGCACAAAAACAAATTCAATCGCAACAGAAGGAATACTACTTGATGACTTTCTTGCTGAAAAGAAAGTAAAAATCGTTGTACATTACAATTAATTCAAGAACCAGACACAAATATCTGGACACCTTTTACATCTTTGAATAAATTGAGAAGTATTTTTGATTTGAACTCTTGTTTAGGAATAATTTGGGGCAATGGAAAATTTGTAACAAATTGCTTTCTCTCAGAGCCAATCACTAAATCATTCCCTTGTGAATAAATAATTATTTTTGACACAGGAGAATACTCAAAAGACTTTTTTGTTCCCTCACCAAGAGAATTAAACAAAGAAATTTGTTCATTCAAATCCTGCGCGATTCGTTTAGCGAGAAAATCATCAGATGCCCCAAGAAAACCAGTTGAAATATTTGCGATTACCGGCACAAAAGTTGCTAATACTGCGAAGAAGGCGGCAAGGAGGAGCAAATACTCAAGTGATGACTGCGCGCGTTCTATCAAAAAGATCCCCCCCACGCGCTTCTATTAAATATCATCAATCTTCTTGAACACACTATCCGATTTTTCCTTTAATTTCTTCGCCCCCTCATCGCTAGTCGTCTGCATCTGAGAAACTAACACAAGCACTACCGCAACAACCGCGGCAAGCACAATAATTAGTTCCACAGAGATTTGCGCTTTTTCCTCACTAAAAAAACTCATTCACACCACCCTGAAAAGAAGCCCTCCATTGCCTGAATAAAAAGCTTTCTAGGAATACGACAATTGACTTAGTCGCCTAGCAAATTTTGTTGAAGGTTATTTAAAGTTGTTGATATTGAAAATGATTATATGACAAAAAATCTTTCCATTTTGCACTTCTCACCGCAAGAAATAAAGGACTTGATTATTTCATGGCTCACACTCAGCCTTGCATTTGCAGTAGTACTTAACCCGGTTTTTTTTAACATAAGCAACCTAATCTTATCCCTCCCGCTCGCATTACTTGCAGTAGGAACAGGATTTGTTTTACACGAACTCGCACATAGAGAAATGGCTAAACACTACGGCTTCCACTCAGAATTTCGCGCATGGTACCCGGGATTATTCATCGCAATCGGACTTGCAATAATTACGATGGGACAATTCATTTTCGCTGCACCCGGGGCAACATACTTCTATGGACAAACTGTTACACGAAAGCAAAACGGAATAATTTCGCTCGCAGGACCCGCAATAAACCTCATACTTGGAATTGCTTTACTAATAATTAGCGGTTTAATGGCTGATGCGTTACTTGGAAAAATGTTCGGCTACGCCGCACTCATAAACTTCTGGTTCGCATTATTCAATTTACTACCAATATATCCTTTGGACGGCTCAAAAGTAATGGCGTGGAAACCATTCATTTGGATAATTTTTATTGTAATAAGCGCGCTACTCGCATTCATGCCCGAACTCGTTACAAGCCTTTTTTGAATTAAATTAAGAAATTGGTTTTGAATTAGAGAATTGCTTTTGAAACTATCCAACATAACTAGGCCTAAAATCAAGCGCTTTCTCTTTGAACTCAGAATACGCTTTCTCGGATTCTTCCCTAATAGTTGGATTTATTTTCTTTAATACTGCTTCAAAGTGCTTCATGAATACTGGCGCGGGTTTCATTTTGTTTTCCTGCAACACCATAAGCGCTGCCTCCCGCACTAAACCCTCAATATCCGCTCCGGAGAAACCTTTTGTCATTATCGCAAGATCCTTAATTGAAACACTCTTATCCATCTTCAAATTCTTTGTATGAACCTTAAATATTGCTTCCCTTGCTTCCTCATTTGGGGCGGGAACTAAAATTAATTTATCAATTCTTCCGGGTCTTAGAAGCGCCGGATCAATTAAGTCAGGGCGGTTTGTTGCCGCAATGAAAACAACGTTATTCAGCGCCTCAACACCATCAAGTTCCGTGAGTAATTGATTTACCATTCTTTCAGTAACATTATTCCCGATTTCGGTTCCTCTTCTTGGAGCAATCGCATCAATCTCATCAAAGAAAACAATACACGGCGCAACTTGTCTTGCTTTTCTAAATATTTTTCGCACACCCCTCTCGGCTTCCCCAACCCACATACTCAATAGTTCGGGCCCTTTAATTGAAATAAAGTTTGCTTCTGATTCTGTTGCAATTGCTTTTGCGAGAAGAGTTTTTCCTGTTCCTGGCGGCCCATAAAGAAGAACTCCTTTTGGAGGAAGCACACCCATTTCCTTAAATGATTGCGGACTCTTAAGAGGCCACTCAATTGCTTGCTTTAATTCCTGCTTAACTTCCTCAAGCGCGCCAATCTGATTCCAGTGAACATTAGGAATTTCAATCGCAACTTCGCGAAGAGCGCTAGGTTGAACATCCTTTAACCCTTCAACAAAATCCTGCTGTGTAATTTTTAGTTTTTCAAGAACTTCGGGAGGAATTGTTTCTTCCTCAAGATCAATTTGAGGTAAATACCTGCGCAGAGCTTTCATTGCGGCTTCCTTTGCAAGAGCCTGAAGATCCGCACCAACAAAACCGTGAGTAATTGCGGCAAATGAAGACATTTCCACTTTATCTTTTCCTTCAGTCTCAAGAGGCATTCCTCTTGTATGAATACCCATAATCTGTTCGCGTGCTTTCTTATCAGGAACACCAAATTCAATTTCCCTATCAAACCTTCCGGGCCTTCTTAGTGCCTCATCAATTGAATTAATTCTATTTGTTGCCGCCATCACAATTACTTCCCCCCTACCTTCCAATCCATCCATTAATGAAAGTAGTTGCGCAACAACTCTTCTCTCAACTTCTCCAACAACCTCGTCTCTCTTTGGGGCAATTGAGTCAAGCTCATCAATAAAAATAATGCTCGGCGCATTCTCCTGCGCTTCTTTGAAAATATTTCTAACTCTCTCCTCCGCCTCTCCAACGAATTTCCCCATTATTTCTGGAGCAGAAATAGAAATGAAATGTACTTGCGCTTCATTCGCAACAGCTTTTGCGAGAAGAGTTTTTCCAGTCCCAGGAGGACCATAAAGTAAAATTCCTTTTGGAGGAACAATCCCAAGTTTTTGAAATAATTCTGGGTGCTTCATTGGGAGTTCAACCATCTCGCGAACCTTTTTTACTTGTTCCCCTAAGCCCCCAATATCCTCATAAGCAACTTTAGGAACCCCCGCAAGCGCATCCTTCACGGGTTTCTCTTTAAGCATGAACTGCGTATTATCAGTAACTTTTACAATTCCTCTGGGGGCCGCATCAACAACCCTATAAACAAAACCAGAACCAAAAACACTAATCCAAACATTATCCCCAATATTTAGCGGTCTCCCCAAAAAACTTTTTTTAAGAATCCTATCATATCCTGAAGCAATAATTCTAACTTCCTCAATTGGCGCAAGAACAACCTTCTTCGCTTCAGATGGAACAACTTTTTGCACTTTCACTCGCTCATTCAACGCAACCCCTGCGTTATGGCGGATGAATGAATCCATCCTAATAAGTTTTCTACCCTCATCCTCTGTCCTTGCTGGCCAAACAATTGCCGCGGTTTTCTTTGTTCCTTCTATTTGAACAATATCCCCTGAAGTAATGTTAAGAAAAGCCTTTGATTCCTTATCAAGAGTGACAATGTTTCTTCCAACGTGAGTAGGGTCAGGGTCGAGCACCTGCAGAATTAGCTCCTTTTTTACTTCCTCCGGTCTCTCATTTGCTGTCGGCATAACTAGCACCAAAAACTACTCTCTTGATACAATCCGGTGTCAATTACTAACCAATGAATTGGTTAGCTTGTAACTGTTCTCAGTAATCTGCT
>DYDN01000013.1 GCA_020717885.1 Candidatus Forterrea sp. | reverse complement strand
CCCAAAAAAATAATTATCCACCCGCCCCCAAACAATGAAAACAATGAAAAAACAAAACCCACAACAAACAGAATAATGCAACACAGCAGCGTTTCCAACCAAAAGGCTTTTAATAACCTGTTATTAATTAATTAATAGGTGTTTGCTTTGGGAAAGATGGTTAGTTTTGAGGTCGAGGCGCCTCTATTGAGGGCTATTGATGCGTATGTAAAATCCAGTGGTTTTTATTCTTCGCGCAGCGAGTTCATCAAGGAATCTGTGCGCAAGAATCTGCTTGAGCGGGAGGAGTGGCGCAGGGATTTTCGCGAGCGCATAGAGAAGCTTCGTAAACTTGCTATTTCTAGGGGGATGCCGACAACACCCGTGACTCAAGAAGAGCGGGATGCTTTCGCAAAAGAATATGCAAAAAAGAAGGGCGTTAAAGTAGTTTAATATCAATAATGCCAATTTTATCTTGTATCTTCTTAAAATCTTGAATATTAAATGTGGCGATGGCGTTGCAGGTATTTCGTAGGGCTGTGGCGGTGTGCCAAGCGTCGCTATAATGGAGTCCTCGGCTAAGAAGCTCTCTTGGTATTTCCATGCTGTCTTCAACAAAATCAATACAAATACTTTTTTTCACAAAGAAATCATGAAGTTCTTTTTTGTTCATGAAACAATGCTTTTTTGTTTCTTGTATGAATAAATCTGAGATAATAAGTGTGTGTTGTTTTTCGCTTACTTGATTAAAGAAGTGCTCGGCCTCGCCTGCTAGGTTTCGAAAGTTTCTTCCAATTTCTTCTCGTATGTAACTTATGAATATATTGCTGTCTAAATATATTCTCATGAATTAATCCAATGTCCGGTGCTTTAAGAACTTTGGCTCTTTTTCGGTAATTAACGAAGCCTATTTTTAAACCCTTTTTCTCTTGTTTCTTTTATGGTTAAGAAGAGAGTTTTAGTCACTAGTGCGCTTCCGTATGTAAATAATGTTCCGCACCTAGGGAACCTTGTGGGTTCGGTTCTTGGTGCTGATGCGTTTGCGAGATTTAAGCGGCTTGAGGGTAATGAGGTTTTGTTTGTTCTTGGTACTGATGAGCATGGCACAACTGCTGAAGCTAAAGCGATTGAAGAGGGGTTAACCCCGCGCCAATTAGTTGATAAGTATTTTAAAATTCACAAAGAAATTTATGGGTGGTTTGGGGCAAGCGCTGATTGTTTAGGTCGAAGCTCTTCAAAAGAGAATGAGGAAATCACAAAACAGATTTTCCTTAGGCTTCACGAGAATGGTTTTTTAGTTGAGAGAACAATTACACAATTGTACTCAGAGAAAGCAAAAAAGTTTTTGAGTGATAGGTTTGTTGAGGGCGAGTGTCCGATTTGCCATGCTAAAGGCGCAAGGGGCGATCAGTGTGATTCGTGCGGTAATTTGCTTGACCCGATGGACCTTATTAATCCAATAAGTAAACTTGATGGTTCAAAACCAATTCCAAAACAAACCAAGCATTTGTTTATTGATTTGCCAAAAATTGAGCCGGAGCTAAGAAAGTGGATTGATACTAAAAGAAAAACTTGGACTCCGCTCGCACTTAATATTACTGACCAGTGGCTCAAACAGGGGCTGAGGGAAAGATGTATTACTCGTGACCTTGAGTGGGGTATTGCTGTTCCCCTTAAGGGCTGGGAGAATAAAGTTATTTATAGCTGGTTTGATGCGCCAATTGGTTATATTGGAATTACTGCAGAGAAGCTTGGAGCAAAGTGGGAGGATTGGTGGAGGGCTGAGGATATTACTTTGTATCAGTTCATGGGAAAAGATAATGTTCCATTCCACTCAATTTTATTTCCCGCATTTTTAATTGGCACAAGAGAAAAGTGGCATCTGGTGGATTACCTCGATTCAACAGCATACCTAAATTATGAGTCAGCGAAGTTCTCAAAGAGTAAAGGTATTGGCGTGTTTGGTGATGATGCAATTAAGTCAGGTATTGCTAGTGATGTGTGGAGATATTATTTATTTAGGGTTCGTCCGCAGGAATCTGATTCTGATTTTGAGTGGAAGGATTTTAGTGCGAAAGTGAATACGGAGCTTGTTGGGAATTTTGGGAATTTTATAAATAGAATTGTTGCGCTTAATGAAAAGTTTTTTTTGGGAGTAAAGCAAAAATCCGGCAAAGGAAAACTTTTGGAATTAGCAAAACCTCTTGTAGAAGAATACAAATCTCTTGTAAATAAGATTCATTTGAGGGAAGCGCTACTAAAAGCAAATGAAATAAGTTCTCTTGGGAACAAATATTTGCAGGAGAATGAACCTTGGATTAAAGTAAAAACTGATAAGGTTGCAGCGGGGGAAGTTATTGCGGAGTGTCTTGACTTGGCGAAAGTTCTTGCGATTTTGTATTATCCATTTACTCCGAGCGCATCAGAGAAAGTACTCCAGATGTTCGGAGAGAAAGATATTCTAAAAGTTGGATTCGCGAAAGCGTTTGATGGGGTAAAGGGCGGAACAAAAATCAAATCCCTTGGAATATTATTTGCAAAGCTTGAGGATAAAGTGGTTGTTGAGTTAAAGAAAAAGTTCTCAATCCAATAATCGCTTTCTTTTTAGCTACTTTTGAGGGTTTCACTTACCCAGGTATATGGTTTCAGCACCAGTTCTTATGGTTGGATGGTGTTAAGGTGTGAGCCAAATGATTTGGTTTCGTTTTTAAACATTTTCAAGCGATTTGATACAGGATAGTAAGTAATGTGATTCAAAAATTTCAGTGATTTGACTTAGTGGTTGTAATGATTTGTTTTATTGCGTGGATTGTTTTTGCGGTCTTAGGGGTTTTCTCCGCAAGGTACCGCTCTTACTTCTTTGAGGCAACGGATTGTTTATTCAGAAAGGTTACTTTGCGTAAATGCACTACTTCATTTGACCAGAAAATGAAAATGAAGGTGAGCACAAAGCTTGCAGCATTAAACAAGTCCCTTGGTTCATTTGTTTTCAAGCACTTTGAGACAGTTTCTTGGATTTTCACAATAATAATGATGGTGTCCCTTGCTTGGTCGGCTTATTCCACGGCTGAAGGGATTTACAATTGGGCTGCTTTTGGTAATTGTTATGGGCCTGATAGCACTCAATTGTGTGTGTTAAATACTTTGACAGGTAAACCCCAGCCAACGACTCCCGTGGTTGCGGATTATTTAACGGATAATAATTTGAAGTGTGATTCAAACTTGCTCACAAATAGCATTACGGGTGTTTTGGGCAATGGGTAGTTTTTTAAGTAGTATTTAGTTGTTTTTTTCAACTTGAATGGAGGGTTGGTAATGAGTAAGGAACACAAAGAACATGAACACAAAGAACATGAACATAAGGAGCACCATCCTGCGCATGAGCACAGCGGGGGTCATCACTCAAAACAGGAAAAGATTCTTGGATTTGAGTTGAAGGTAGTAGTGCTCGTATTCGCGTTAGTAATAGTGGCGGCGTTAGCCGGCACATGGTTTGGTGCGATGAGTGCACAGGCTTCAACAGTTAGTGCTGTACCTGCAGTTTCTGCGGCGGGCATAACTACTTTGAAAGCAAATGTTGAGAGTTACATTAACAAAAACTTTCTTGCGCCTCAAGGGCTTTCAGCAAAAATAATTGATTCCAATGATCTTGGTAATGGATTATACGCGCTGAATTTTGAGGTTTACCAGAATGGAACAAAAGCTGATTCTGGAGTAATTTATGCAAATAATAATAATCTAATCATAGGTCAGGTTTTTGATTTAAGTAAGCCGATAGAGGCACCAAAAACTCCTGCGGCTACTGCTAGTACAGCGCCTGTAAAATCAGACAAGCCTGTAGTTGATTTGTACGTAATGAGTTTTTGCCCTTTTGGTAATCAGTCAGAAGACACAATGCTCCCAGCATATAATGCGCTAAAGAGCAAGATTGACTTTAAGGTACATTATATAGTAAACGTTAATGGAGATACTGTTCAATCTTTGCATGGACTAAAAGAAGTCCTTGGCAATGAGAGGGAAGCGTGTGTCTTAAAGGGCTATGGAATGGATGCATGGTTTAAGTACGCAACTTATGTGAACACTAACTGTGGTGGCGATGGCTCCTGCTGGCTTGATGCCGCAAAAGCTGCCGGTGCTGATTCAGCAAAGGTTGGTGCTTGTGTAACAAGTGATGGGCTTGCTTTGATGAAGGTAAGCGCAGCCGAGTCAACTGCTGCTGGTGCAGAGGGTTCGCCTACTCTAATAATCAATGGGGTTAAGTCGAATGCTGCTTACCAGTATGGTAACTCTGAAGCATACAAGACAGCAATTTGCTCCGCATTCAATACTGCGCCCAGCGAATGTTCTATTCAGTTGAGCGCACAAACATCCCCTGCTTCTGTAGGGGGGACATGTGCTTCTTCACAGTAAGATTTTAAGAGAATTCAAGGCAATGGGTAACCATTGCTTTGACAACCCTCTTTTTCTTCTTTTCTTTATTCACTTTCTTCAATATTTTGGTGATTTTGAGTGAATTTTTTTGTGCGGCATAAATGGTTTATGGTTTTCCTTGCGTTAGTGAATTTCGCCGCAGGGATTTATTCATTTAGTTTTTATGCGCCCCAGCTTGAAATAAATAGCCCCTTGCTTTGGTTTTTCATTGCCGACTGCCCAATTTATGCGATTATCTTTGGAATCACAGTGCTTTTTATTGTCAGGGGGCACGCAAGTCCTCTGTTATCCTTCGTTTCGCTCGTTGGGAGTGTTAAGTATGGCCTTTGGACGATTTTTGTGCTTGGGGTAAGCGACATGGCGGCGCTTTACCCATTAGTAATACTAGCGCATGTGCTCTTGCTAATAGAAGCAATTGTTCTCTTTAGGGTTTTTTCATTCAAGGTAAAGCATGTTCTTATTGCACTAGGGTGGTTTGTGTTAAATGATTATCTTGATTATGTGATTGGGCTTCACCCCTATGTTCCTGATGGCTTTTTGGTGCAGGCAGGTACCTTTGCAATTATTTGTTCGTTAGTACTGCCCTTTGTTTTGTCAATAATCTTCTCCACAAGAAGCGAATCACCAAATTCTGCAGTTCATGTTCAAAAGAAAGAGAAGAAAAGGAAGTGGGCGCAATAGTTTTTTTTCGCTTACAAAAGGCATTTAAATCAGTTCATTTCTTTATAGATAGTATTGGGCAATAAATATTCTTTTTGTTCAAATCGCCTGGATGAATTTTGATAATTATGGATGAGAAATACTCGATTACGGGGCACGGTGCGTGCAAGGAAGTTGGAAGAAGCGCTTTTGTTGTTGACTTTGGCGAAAAGTTTCTCATGGATTATGGAATAAAACTTAATGTTGATGCAATAGAGTACCCGACAGAGATAACTGAGCCCGTTAAAGCAGCGATTATTTCTCACGCGCATCTTGATCACTCGGGTTTGCTTCCTTACTTTTACAAAAAATCAGAGTGCCTTAGTTTTATGACCCAATCAACGCTTGAGCTTGCGGATTTACTTTGGAGAGACTCAATAAAAATCGCGGAGTTTGAGGGGATGGCTCCCAAATATGATAAAGGAGAAATTGAGCAGACGCATAGATATAATTTTGTTGTTCCTTACGAAAAAAAACTTAGTTTAACTCACAATGTTTCGCTTGAGTTTTTTGATGCGGGTCACATTTTGGGTTCGGCATTAACAAAACTTACTCACGATGAAAACACTTTCTTGTACACTGGGGACTACAAAGTAAATGAGACCCAACTCCACAACGGTGCGAATCTTGATGTGGGCAAAATTGATTATGTGATGACGGAAGCAACTTATGGTGATAGAGAGCAGGCTGATAGAAAACTTGAAGAGAAAGCATTTTGTGAATCAGTTCAAAGTACAGTTGAACGCGGCGGATGGGCGATAGTTCCTGTGCTTGCAATCGGGAGAAGCCAAGAAATTGTAGATATTTTGTCAAAGTATAATCTTGATGCGCCGATTTATCTTGATGGTATGGGGAAAAAGGTTTCAGAAATTTATATGCAGCACGCTGATTTGATTAAGGATTCTGACGGACTAAAAAAAGCCTTAAATGGAGTTAATTGGGTTGAGGGGAAACAAGGGAGAGCAAAGGCAATGAAGCAGCCAAGTATTATTGTAACAACTTCGGGAATGATGAAGGGCGGACCGGTTATTGGGTATGTTCAAAAAATTATTAATGATCCTAGGAGCAAAATTCATTTGACTTCTTATCAGGCAGAAGGAACTCCTGGTAGAACGCTCATGGCGGAAGGAAAACTTCCAAGGGAAAAAACAAAAGAACTTGTGAAAGTTGGGTGTAGATACGAGAAGTTTGATTTCTCCGCGCATCCAAGCCAAAGTGAAATGATTCGTGCGTTAAAGAAATGGTCTCCTAAAGAAATTTTCCTTGTTCATGGTGACGGAAAAGTAATGGATCTCTTCTCAACAAAAATAAAGGAAGAGCTTGGGATAAAAACGACAGCGATTTCCGCTGGAAAGAAAGTAACCTTTGGTAAAGATTAATTTTTTTAACAAAAACCAAAGTTAATTTAATTTTTTTTAAGTGATTTTTATGTCTTTTGAAAAGTTTTGCGCCAAATGCGGGGAGACAACTGATGCGTTGATTCATGGTCTTTGCGCTGATTGTTATCTTAAGAGGCATGAGTTGTTTGAAGTTAAGGAAATAAAAATTGAGCGCTGTGTTAAGTGCCTTAAAATAAAATTTAAGGGGAATTGGCAGAATTATTTTGAGGACGCGGTGGCGAACGAGGTTGTTTCAAAAGTAAAACCAATGCACGGGCTTGACCAGCCAAAAATTTTTGTTGAGCTTAACCCGCTTACTGAGAATGATTTCGCAGCACAAATTACCGTGGAAGGTTTTTTGGATGGTGTTCTACTTAAACAGACAAAACCGATTGAGTTTTCTCTACAGAAGGTTTCTTGTGATGCCTGCATGAAACTCGTCTCAAATTATCGTGAAGCGATTCTGCAACTACGTGCACCAACACAAAGCGAGGCGGATGCGATGCTTGAAGTTGCAAAACAATTGCTTGTATCAGAGAAAGAAAAGAATTCGCTTAGCGCCGCAATAAAAATTTTTAGTGCAAAAAATGCGTACGATCTTTGGATTGGCTCAAATAAGGGTGCAGTAAAAACCGCAAGAAAGCTCGCTAAATTATACAAAACTAAAATAATCGTTTCACAAAAACTAATTGGCCAGGAAGAGAGCGGGAAAAGAAAATATAGATTTACTTATTGTATAAAAAGCGGAAAATAATTTGTTCAGAAAGTAGTTTAGTTTTAACTTTATTTCTCAAATTCACCAAGCGCTTTTAGTAAGTCTTCTATTGGCATTGCGGTTGTAACTAGCGGGATTTTTTCGCTCTCGGCGATTTTTATCGCGATTGGGTCAACCGGTTTTTCTGGAGTAAATGTTCCGTGTAGAACTATGAGGCTTGGTTTCATATCAGTTGAGAATCTTCCAATCTTTACTGCGATGAGCGGGCTTCTTCCGTTCTCTACGTGTCTAAATATTAGCACCCTGTTTGGTGTTTTTCCGTAGAGCATCATGTATTCATGAACGGGTATTTCAAGTATTACTTTTATTGAGTCAATTATTGTGTAACCAAAAACTGTTTCTTCTTTTAGTTTGTGCGGGAGGCATATTACATCCCCATTAATTTTTCTAACAATTTCAGTTGCTTTTACTCCTGAAGTAAATTCATGCGAGTCAAATGCGGTGCTTTGCTGCTGAGCAAAATCCTTCTCTAATTGTTTTACAACTTTTCCGCCTTTACTCTTATCCATCTCAATTAGCGCATTTACTAGTCTTGCAATTACCCCTATTCCAGGGTTTTTTCTTCTTCCGCCCTCATAATCAGAAATTGTTGAGGAGGATACTTTTAGGAATCCGGCAAGTTCAGTTTGGTGGATAGAGAATATTTCTCTCCATTTTTTCATGCTTCCGCCTGGGTCGCTTGAGAGAGTGATTTCTCCTGCGATAGTCATTGCTAATTTGTCCATAACTAGCTTAGGTTAAAACAACTTAATAAGCGTTTCGTCAGTTGTCCTTTTTCACAAGTGTTTTTTACGTCTGGGGGTGTTTTGCACTTTTACTGGCGTCCTTGCAGCCCTTAGGTCTTTTGCTAATTTTCTTCTCAGAAGCCTTCTATACCTTTGGAACTTGGCCCCTTCCCAGGTTTCTAAATAAGTTAACCCAATTTTGCCTAATTGTTCCCGTCTCTTCTCTGATGGTGCGTAACTTTTGAAGTCCTTTATTTTTGGGTATCTTCTTTTTGCCTCCTCTATTACTCTTGTTTCAATCGTTGTTGCTATTCCGCTTCTACTATAACCGCGCTTTGGGGCTTCTCTTTGATGAAGAAGCGGGTATGGGTAATGCGCCAGGCTTTCTAAAAGATTGAAGTCTGGATAATATCTTAATTTAATATAACCAAGTTTAAACCCTGGGTTGATTCTCTTTGTTCTCAAAAGCTTTGTTACAAATGGGTTTACGATGAAATCCTTTGCGGGTCTTCCCATTTCAACAGTTATGGTTGCCTTAAGTTCAGAGAACGATTTTAGTGGCGTTGTTTCACCATAGCTTATTTTTAGCCCTAATAAGAGTCGTGCTGATGCCAAGTAATTCACCTCGTTTTAGTTGTCAGGAATATTTGTTAACTTGGTTAGTTAAATAACTTTGTAATTTGGTTTCCCATTAAGTATTTATACCCCATTAGGGCATTTTCATTTATGTACGACATTTTTGGGGCTGATTGGAGCGGCACAATGATTATTGTTGTTGTTGCTGCCTTGATGTATCTTTTTCTTGCAGGGTACTATCAAAAAAACCTAATGGCTAAGCACTCAATTGGGTTAATTCTTGCAGGAATTATTCTTGTAATAACTTTTTTCCCGGTTGTTGACACAATTATTTTTGAGAAATCCTTTCCCGGGACTGATGGCGGGCTGATACTCTCAATTTTCATAATGTTTGGCGCATTCATTGCGGTTGTAAGAGAATATATTGAACTCACAACAAGCGAGCCGATTTGAATTCAAGTGTTAGTTCCGTTTATTTTTACAGTTATTAAATATGAAAATAATTATTGTTGGTTGCGGCGCGGTTGCCTCTAGTTTATCCAAACTATTGTCAAAGAAGCACTCTGTTATTTGTGTGACAAACAAGGTTCGCCTGGGCCGTAAGTTCATAAAAAAGAGTATCCCAATTGTTTTTGGTGATGCGCGTAATATTTCGAAAATGAAGAAAATCTGCGGCGGCGCCGATTTAATAATTAATGCGAGTCTCCCGAACTTTAATGCCTCATTAATGCGGGTTGCTCTTGCGGTTAATTCGAATTACCAGGATTTGTGTTCTTGGCTCCTTGATTTAAAGCACCCTGAGCAGTTAGTATTTGATAAGCAGTTCCGCAAAAAAAATCTGGTTGCGCTAATTAACACTGGGGGTTCTCCGGGAATAACCAACTTACTCGCCGCAAAAATCGTGAATTCTCTTGGGGTTGCGGATAAAATTGAGTTTCGTTTGCTTGAAGAACAAAAAGCGCAGAAGTTCTTCTTCTCTTGGTCCGCAGCTGTTACTGCCGATGAACTCACTGCGCCAGTGCTTGGTTATAAGAAAAAATTCTTTTTAAAGAAACCATTTGCGGATGCGGAGGTGTTTTCTTTTCCAAAACCATTTGGAAAGAAAGAAGTTGTTAATGTTTATGGGGATGAGGTATCAACAATCCCGCTGTTTTTGCCTGTGACTGAAGTTGATTACAAATCAGGCGGTTCGGATATTGTGGTTGCTCAGCATTTAAATGCGGCGGGACTTTTGAGTAAGAAAAAAGTGCGCGTAGGGAATACATTTATTTCGCCAATTGAATTTTTGGGAAAAGTTCTTCAAGAAATCCCTGCACCTAAAGAAAATAAGGATCTTATAAGAAAAAAGATTATTGAGGATGGGGTATTGATAATGACGGTTGTTGGAAGAAGGGGGAAAAAGAAAAAGCAATTTACTGCAGTTTGTCCTTCTCTTCGCGAAATACAAAAAAAGCATCCGGGCGCAACTTATATTTCTTACCCGACCGCTGCCGCGGCCGCCGCATTCACAGAAGTAATTCCATTAATAAAAGAACACGGGGTTTTTCCGCCTGAGAAATTAAATAAGTCTTTGCGTGAGAAAGTGCTCAAAAGTGCCAGGGCGTATGGGATAAGAATAAGTTGAGTTAGAATAAAGCGAGCCTGCCGAGAATCGAACTCGGATCTACTTCTAACTCCTTTTCGAGTAGGAGAAAGTTGCCTTATCCATTGGGCTACAGGCTCATTTGTTAATGAACTCTTTATTAAGGAAGTTTTTAATTGCTTGCATTTTCTACAAAAGTAGTCGTATTACTGTCGCCGCGAATAGTGGTGCCCAGAGATTATCATCCATTGGCAAAAGCTCAACTATTGCTGCAACCAGTGCAACTATTAGGGCAACCGGGAAGGGATAAAAAGCTGATACACAAATCGCGGCCACTATGAAGCATGCAAAGCTTCCTTTGTATGTTTTGTTTTGAAGTACCTTGGTTTTCCCATATCTTTGTCCCATTATTGAGGCCGCGGTGTCGGCGTATACTTGTATACTAAGTGCTGCAAGTACAACCAGCGGGGTGTCATGGAAAATAAACATTATCACTAATGTTGAAATAAAAAAGTAAACAGCTGCTTTTCCCGGAAAATGTTTTTCATCAGGCCTCTCAACACTCTCAACGAGTTTTGCAAGGCGTGGAATTTTGTATCCGCGCGCTATTGCCAGGGATATGAATGTTCCAACTATTGCGCAACTTCCAATCACAATAAAACTTGCATTTATTCCCGCAAAGTAGATGAGTAGTAAAATAAGTGTGCCAAAAATTAAGTGAAATACTTTTCTTTTTGTTTCCGATGAAAGTTTTTTTGATTTTTTCATTTTTCTCAAGTCCTTTGTAGCTCTTTCTTTATCTTCTCAGCCATTTTATTCAGCTCTTCAAGATTTCCTTTTTTATCTTTGCATGGGTCAAGATCATTAATTTGATTTACTGGAACAAGGTGTAAATGTACGTGCCGAACAGAAATACCCTCTATTGCAAGTCCAATTTTTAGCGCACCGGTCGCGGACTTCAGCGCTTTTGAAATCTTTTTCGCGTTTATGAAGAGTTTTGAAAATAATGGCTCTTCTGTTTCAAATATATAATCAACATGTTTTTTTGGGATTATTAGTACGTGCCCTGGTTGCATTGGATTAATGTCCATGAAAGCATATGTCTCGGCATCTTCCCAAATCTTTATTGAGGGGATTTCGCCCTTAATTATTTTGCAAAATACGCATCCGTCCATACATTTCACGTTAGTAAACTAATAACTTTACTTCTTTTTAACTAATACTAAGTAGTGGTGTTTCTCAAATGGCTCAAGGTTAACCACTTGGGTAATCTCAAACTCTTTTTCCAATGTTTTAATTTCGCCAGAAAGCACATCCAATTTTTCTTTTGCCTGCGAAATACTTTTTGTTTTTATTGCGATTGCCCCAAGCCCCCCTTTTTTGAGTAGGGCTGCATTGCGAACGAAAATATCGGCTTGGTTACGCTGGGAAATATCCTGGAACATGGCATCAGCTTTTTTCTCAAAATATTCTTTGTAATTCTTAGTTAGCTGGGCATCACTAATTATTGGGAATAAGTTCTGTCTCTCCTCGGCAAGTGCCGCGAGTTTTTTCATTGCAATTTCTGATATGTCAACACAGAACACATTCCCCTCTTCACCCACAATGTCAGAAACATGGCTCACAGTCGTGCCTTCCGCGCTTCCCAAATACAGCACAGTTGCCCCAGAAAAGAATATGCTTTGTGTTAGCCCGCTTTTTAGTGCGGCGCAGTACTTTGAGCGAAACGCATCCCATTCGCGGTACTCAACCCCATCAATCTTGACAAGTTTTTCCCCATAAACCCTCTTTCCCGGGAGAAGATTCTTTGTATAAATTTTATTCTTTTTTGAAAATATGCCATCAAATAGTTTTTGCATAATTAAATCAGCTTTTCTTGATTAATACTCAGAACTTCATAAATGAGTGCTTTGGCTTATTGAATCTTCCTTTTCCAAAGCTCTTGCTCTTATTCTCATTTCTGCCAAAAGCGGGTCTTTCGGAGCGTTCGCCTCTTGGAGCAAATCCCCCGCCGCCAAAGTGCCTTGACTCGTGGTGAGGCTTCTGCCAAGTATTTCCTTCGTTTCTTTTGAAAGGTGTTTGTCTAGGTCCATCTCCTGAACCCGAAGTTTTGTTTTTTTCTGCAAAATACGCTCGTCTTTCTTCAGGAGTCCATGTTCTACTCTTTTCAGAAGTTTCTTTCTTTGCGCCTTCTGTGTGCTGTTCAATGAGAACTTTTTCGCGCTGTTCCTGCTTTGGAGTAACCGGCTCTGCGGCGATTTTTGCAATCTCCTTCTCAAGTTCCGCAAGAACGTTTTTTGAAGTATTTTCTCCATTAAAGTAATCCTGTTTTAGTGCAATTGATAATTTTCCTGCTATTATGCGCGCAACTTTTCCCCTCTTAAATCGCGGGAGTTTTTGCATTAGGGGGTGATTGAATAAGTGTCCGTGTTTTGGGCTGTTCGCTTTTTTTCTTAGGTGTGCAAAAAGAGCTTTCTCAGCGCCAAGCACTTGTATTGTTGATGCGGGCATAAAGCATAATCTCTTTTTTGAGCCTGCGCTTGCAAGTAACTTCGCTCCAAGAACTGGGGTAGCAATTATCGAGAAGTTTGGGAACTCCGCATCCATTTCTTTTTCAATAAACTCCATTAATTTCTTCTTCTCTGAAGCAATTCTTTCAGTATTCTCATTTAGTTCAGTAAAAGCGTCTGCTGCTTCTCCGCGTGGCTCGCGCAGTTTCCACTCGGAAGCATTCTCGCTCATTAAGTTGTTAATAGAATCAAGGTCGGAAAGTAATCGCACTGCTTTAATTATGTGGATTTCTTTGCCCGCAAACTTCTCATTCATTTGCTCTTTTGTTTTCTTAAGAAGTTTCTTTCTTAGCTCTACTCGTGCATCCATTTTTTCACTCCAAAAATAATTTTTAACTTTGAGGTCATACTGGACTTGTTTTTTTTATATAAATCTTTTTCTAAGTGTTTCAGCAAGTTGTGTGATTTTTATTCTATCCTGTTTTAATGAGTCTCTTTCGCGTACAGTCACTGCATTGTCTTTGAGTGTGTCATGGTCAATTGTTATGCAGTAAGGTACTCCTATCGCGTCAAGGCGCGAGTATCGCTTTCCAATGCTTCCTGATTCATCATAGTAAGTTCTAAATTCTTTTATTGCGGCGAGAACCTCTTTTGCTTTCTCTGGAAGTCCGTCTTTTTTTATCAATGGGAATACTCCTACTTGTATTGGCGCAATTTTGTTTGGGAGAGCGAGCACTGTTCTTTGTGCATCAATATCTCTTCTGGAAAATGCCAAATCGAGCAGCGCGTAAAATGGTCTATCAACACCAAATGCAATTTCTATTACATCTGGAACAAATACTTTTCCATCCTCTGTGCGTACTGTAAGCTCCTGCTTTGAGTATTTTGCGTGTTGTGTTAAATCATAATTTGTTCTATCACTTATTCCAACCATCTCTATCCACCCGAAGGAGTTTAATTCAACTTCAAGATCCCATGTGTCGTCAGAATAAAATGCTCTTTCATCTGAGTGGTGCTGGCGGAAGCGGATTTTTTCTTTTGGTATTCCTGCACTAGTCATTATCTCAAAGCTTAACCAAAGGTTCCATGCGTACGCTTGATTTTTTAGAACTTTTTTCTTCATTGCGTCTTCAAGAGAAAGCATTTCCCATGTTTTCTCTCCTTTTTGCATTTCTTCTGTCCACAAAGGGAGCTCGGCGTTTTTTGCCTTATTAAATGGGGGAAATGAGAGTTTCATTTCTTTGCTCAAAAACATTTGTGATTCGGCTTGTGTGAATTCTCTTTGGCGGAGTAAGTGTTGCCTTGGAGAAATTTCATTTCTAAATGCCTTTCCTATTTGAAAAACCGTGAAAGGCAATTTTCCTCTAAAAAAATTTACGTAGTGCTTGAAGGGCAAGTAAGTTGTTGTTGCTGTTTCGGGTCTGTTGTATGCCGCAGTGTCTTTTCCGACAATTGTTTTCATCATTAAGCTTTGTCTTTGAATTTCTAAATTTAATCTTCCCTTGCATGAGGGGCAATTAATCTCGTGTTCTTTTATTGTCTCAATTAGTTTGCCATTATCGAAATGGTCCGCAGCCACTCCTGTTTGTTCCTCAATTAACTTATCCGCCCTAAATGATGCCTTGCACTTTGAGCAAATTATTATTGGGTCATTAAATCCCTTTAGGTGCCCGCTTGCTTCCCAAATAATTTCGGGGGTAACTAACGGGAATTCCATTTCAAAGAACCCGTTTTGTATGAAAACTTGTCTTATTGCGCTCTCAAGATTATTCTTCATTGCTTTTCCAATGAGTCCGTAAGAATAAAATCCCGCAATTGGGGTGTAGAGTTCGGGTTCCGGCCCGTATACAAAGTCCTTCTCAGCGAGGTATTTTGCAAGGTCTAACTGGAAGTCCTTTTTTTGATTGCTCGTTTCAGCCATATAAAAAAACATGGGTGTGAAAAGGAATAAAAAGCACTGCTTTTTGCCTGTTAAATGTTTGCGGAGAGATGGCTTTGTTGAAAGTCTTTGTTTTTAGGGGAGAATTTTGTTGCCTTAAAAAATTA
>DYDN01000012.1 GCA_020717885.1 Candidatus Forterrea sp. | reverse complement strand
AAATAGGAGTACAAACTCCTATTTATTCCTTTATAAAGGATTTCTACAAAAGTTTCAAGCAATTTTACTTTAAAAAAGCAGTTTTTTTCAAAGCAACTTTAGAACTTTAGTATGAGCGTGTTCTTATTCTCAGGAAAAATACTTACTTTTTTGCCTTTTTTTAGAGAATAAGAAGCCACAATATCCGCGGGCAAGGTAATCGCAAGACTGCGCCCAGCATTAATTATCGGCCTCTCAAAGAAGAATTTTTGGCACTATAACGAAGGACATAAATAGGTGAACAAAATACTGTCCTTCGCTAGTTGCAAAAGACGATTTAAAAATTCAAGAACTAATGTCTTTTGCTATAAACATGAATCTTATCGCTTAGTGCCTGCATTTATTTTAAAGCAACAACCCCGCCCATTTTGTTTACAATTCTAATTCACCAAACCTCTTTCCAAACTTTTCTTGAAATCTTTTGCTTGTTTGTTTAAGATAGCCACCAAGTTTTTTTCTATCAAGTTTTCTCTTTAGTTTTAAGAGCACTTCTTTATCAAGAGGCTCATTAAAGTAAGCAAAATCAATTAGTGTTTTCTCTAAATCAGAGACTTCAACCCAGAAATCCGAGTGGAGTAAGTGTTCGTGCCCAAAAAACATTTTTCTATTAATTCTCCTCACAAGCACTCTTGTGCCGCCAACTTCCCTAAAACCCGAGCGAACCCTGCGCGGAGTAATTATTACTGGAATCGTTTGCTGCTGCCACAAACCATGCAAAGAAAGTGCGTCCTGCAGAGCGTGATAAGAAGGAAAAATTATTTTTTCAACAGAATCTATTTGCGCTAAAAACGAATAAATTCCCCTTGACATCTGCACTATTTTATGATGCTTAACCAAATGGCCCAAAAAAACACTCACATACCCCTTTGAAGAGCCCCTTGATTTTAGGAAAAACCATACGTCCCTAGCTGAAAAAAACTCCCGCTTAGAGAAAATACTTTCAAATTCTTTTAAATATTTCATAAAAAAAACGCCCCATTTATTTAGCTCTTCTGGCAATCACATCAATCATTTGCCTAAATGAGGGGACTGCCCCGGAAAACAATAAAACCTTCAGGTTTTTCTCATCAACTGGCGAGGGGGCGTTTTTAACAAACGACAACAATTCATTCTTTACTCTGTCCAAATCCGCCGTCGCGGACAAGAAATAAACATCATAAACATCGCGTATGAGCTTTCGATTCAAAAAAGCATTGGCTTTTTCAATAACTAAATCCTCTTTGGACAAAGACAAAACACTCATCAAGGAACCATCCACTTTCTCATAACTACAAAGAACTGGATTGCCTTTCTTTCTAACCGCGATTTCTAATGAAACCTCAATTTTCCCGTTTGAGATTTTTGCAAAAACATTGTTCTGGGTTCTTCTATACTTTGAGACCACAAGCCCGCGCCGCAAGACCGCCTCTTTAAGCCCATCCTCAAACCCCTCTTTTATGTGAGCATAAAAATCCAAGTCCTCGGAGAATCTATTTCCACCATAACAACGCCAAATAGCGGTACCCCCGTGAAATACCGCCTCAGGAAACAAAGAATAAAGCAAATCAACCGCCTCATCCTGCAACGCGGCGAGTTCTGCGTGGACCCTTTTCTTAATCAAATTCTTCAACGGAAGCTTCATAATAACCACATAAACATATGATTAACCAAAACAATATTTAAATATATGTATGGTTAATTCATTGAAAATATGAGAAAAATGCTTAAAAACATACAGAGAAAACTTTTAGAGTTTCGTCACCCGCCGACCTTCGTGCTGAGATTTAAATACTCTTTTCTTCTAGTTCTTCTTTATGGCAAAAGTAATTAAGAAAAGTCTTATTCTAAGTGATGAAGAGGCAGCGCTGCTTGGAGAAGGAATGGAATTTGATATTATCCCAAATGATAAAGGAATATTTTTGGTAATAGATAAAACAATTATTGGAAAAAAAGAGGGCAAGCAAGTGTGCGTACAAGTACCCGCGCTTGAAGATGAAAAACAGCAAGTGATTGGGTTGATTAGGAAAGGAAAATTAAGCGAATTAGTTGAGGGAAAGTTTGAGGCAACTCTAAATGAGAAACAAAAAAAAGCATTACTTGAACTAGTTGCAACAGAAAAAGTTTATGTTTTCAAATTAAATGAATCTTATAAGAAAGGCGTTTATAGAGTAAAAGATGATGAACTAAAAGAAAGTCATAGAGAAAAAAAGGGGTCAGAGGATTTTGGCGCACCGGAAAAAGAATACAAAGAATACACAATTGAGAAAGACGGCTTCCTCATAATACGCGGAAAAGACGTAGCAGCAAATGCTTCGTACTCTTATCACAAACAAATAAAGGAAGGAATTTTGCGCGGAATAAAGAGCTTTGACGGGAATTATTATTTAATTGAAAATGCTTTGCTTGGGGCACACATAAACAAAATAATTTCCGCGCTAATACAAAAAAATCCGCAAACACTTGAGGAAATTGCGCGCGCAGTAAATATTTCAAAACGCCTCGCAAAAATCATTTGTGAATTCTTAAAAGAAGAGGGCGAACTAATGGAAAAGAAAAAAGAGAACTATGCATACATCAAGTAAAAAGTGAATCGTTCAGAATTAGAAACTAATTATTGCGAATTATTGTAGAGCGTTTGAATTTCAGAATCACTCAAAGCGCGGTTCCAAATTGCAACTTCATCAATATACCCATCCCATACTGTTCCCCCCCCGATATGATAATCTTTACCAAAAATAAACGTTTGATCAGATGGATGAGAAGTCATTGTTGCTGAAAGAGTAGTACGACAAGAGCCATTAGCCGAAGGCACCCCATTTACATAAGCAGTCAAGCTTGACCCAGCTGTTGCTCCGCCCACAACAAAAACTACATTTGACCATTTTCCCACTGGAATTCCCCCTCCAAAACAATCATGTGGGCCATATGATAAATAAAACATATTTGCAGAATTTACAATAAACCTATATCCATTATTATTGAACAGGGTTGAATTAGACAAAGAAGCTGGATACACCCATGCGGAAAACGTTAAAGGACCAGTTGTCGGCAGAGATTTTAACCCAGTAACATATTGACCCCCTGTAACATACAAGGCACTCCCCCACTTACTGGTTGAGGAAAGAGCCGCGCCACCAGTTAGCTGCCCTGCATAAGTCTTCGAAACAGATTCAAGCAAATTATTGGAGCCATCCTTTTCATCAAAATGCCAAAGACCGACTAACCCACTCCCAATATCAGATTTTGGATAATAATAATCACTAATTTTTATGTAATTCCCGCTCGCTTCCTTCAAGGGATCAATCGCATGAGAAGCCCCTGCTGAATTCAATTGTGTTTTCCCAGAACTTGAAACAGAAGTAATCGCAACAATTACTACAGCAACAACAATAATTGCCGCTCCAATAATGAGTAAATACTCAATCGCACCCTGAGCACGAGAAAAAAAAACCATGCAAAAGAAAGGAGTTTCTAATATAAAAATGTGGGGTTACGGGGAATGCACTCAACCTGCTGGTTGAGGCAACTCATACCCGCGGGGTACTCGTTCGAACCCTAACTCAAAATGGGGTTACGGGGAATCGAACCCCGTCTTAACGGTAACTTCCGTTTCTTTTCTTTTTGGGCAACCTGCACTTTTTCTTTTCTTTAGAAAAGAAAAAGGGCGGACTGGAGCCGTTCGTACTGCCGGTATACTATAACCCCATCGCCTTTGGCAATACAAATAAAGGAAACAAAAAGGCATTTAAACTTCCTTAAGAAGGAAAAATCTCAATACTTCACTCTAAAATCAACAAATCCCACCGAATTATTTATTTCTTCAACAATAGTCCTATCCACTCGCACCATTCCCTGATTCTTTTTCAAATTCTCAATTAACTCAAAAACTTTTTTCTCTTCGCCAAAAAAACACGCTTCAACTAAATCGCGCTTGAGGGAATTTTTTACCCAGCCAAAAATCTTGCGCTTATTCGCCTCGCTAACAACAAGCGAACGAAAACCAATTCCCTGTACGCACCCAAAAAAATTTACTAAAAATGTTTTTTGCATAAAAAGAATTATTAGCTGCCCGCATTATATAAATCAAGTATTTCCTGTGCACTTAAAGCGCGGTTCCAAACAGCTGGCTCTTCAATAAAGCCATTAAAGAAAGACCCTCCGCCCAGCTGATTGTGTCTAACTCCAATAATTAGAGGTCCGTTATTCTGCATTATTGGGTTAGTCATTGCCTGATTCCCAACTTGAACACCGTTAACATAAATTACCGCCGCATTTGTCGCGTCATCATAAGTTGCAGCGATAAAAGCCCACGCATTTAATGGAATTGACCCCGCACTAAAATAAGTTGGAGACGCCCCCCTTATCCTAAAAAAAACTGAGTTCGTTGGACTTGTTTGAAGCAACAGCATTTCATAATCCCCATCATTAAAAACCGAATCACCCTTTGACAGCACCCCATAACCATGCCCAGCATTGGCAAGCGACCTTGCATATACCCACGCCGATAATGTCACACTTGTCGTCGGACTTAATGATGCTGAGTTAGGGACAGAGACATAAGTGTTTACCCCACTAAAATTAATTGTAGAAGTATTCCACTTTCCAGCACCCCAAGTGTGGTTATACACTGCCCCAAATCCCGCACCGCCATAAGAATTATTTGCTGTTGAACCGCCCCCCTCATCAAAATGCCAAAGACCGACAAGACCATTGCCGATTGTACTCTTTAGCTGCGCCGAACCATTAATCTTGAAATAATTCCCTGTCAAATCCTTCAGCGAATCTGTTGCGCCAGAAGTAAAATCCTGTCCCGAGTCAAGCTGACCTCTCCCAGTACCGCTTAAAGAAGTAATCGCAACAATCACAACCGCAACAACCAAAATAGCAGCACCAATAATCAACAAATACTCAATCGCACCCTGCGCGCGGGAAAATGATTTTTGCATTAAATGAAGAAGGATTTTTAGTATAAAAACTTGCTAGTGTGGGGCATTTTGTCATAAACCCCCTCCAAAAACCAATACTTAACTTTAAATTGTTTCTTTTTCTTCTATTCAATAATAAAGCGTGGGTTTATGATTAACGAAAAGAGATTTACAAAAGAGATGGAGCTTGCGATTTACAAAGAGTGGAAAGATAGCAACGCATTTGGATTTAATGAGCACTCAAAGAAAACTATTTACTCAATTGATACCCCGCCCCCATATATTAATTCACCAATCCACATGGGCCACGCGAGCACTTATGCGATAATGGATTTTATCGCAAGGTTTAGGAGAATGCTTGGAGAGGAAGTGCTTTTCCCGCTCGGGCTTGACCAAAACGGATTACCAATTGAGATAAGCGCGGAGAAAAAATACAAAGTTGATTTTACAAAAATCACAAGAGAAAAAGCACTTGAGTACTGCAGACAACTCTTAAATGAAACAACCGCAACAAGCATGGATTCATTCTTTAAATGCGGAATAGGGTTTGCTTCATGGAAAGAAGGAGAGAAAATCGGGGAGATATACCAAACTGATTCACCCTCATACCGCGCATTAACGCAGGCAACATTTATTGATCTATACAACAAGGGACTAATTTACGAAGCGAACAAGGTTGTTAACTGGGACCCAAAACTCCAATCAACAATTGCCGATGCGGAAATAATTTACGAAGACAGACCGGGATTCTTTCATGATATTATTTTCAAAGTAAAAGGAACCGCAGACAAAGTAATTATCGGAACCACAAGACCAGAACTAATTTGCACATGCGAAATGGTAATATTTAATCCAGAAGATAAGAGATACAAACACCTTGAAGGAAAGACTTTACTCACCCCAATTTACAATAAAGAAGTAAAATGCAAATCCCACCCAGCGGCGCTAATGGACAAAGGCACGGGACTTGAAATGATGTGCTCCTACGGGGACCTTGCGGATATACGCTTCTTCATGGAGCAGGGAATAAAAGGTAAAGTTGCGATAGGAAAAGATGGGACACTAAATGAGCACGCAGGGTTTTTGAAGGGAATGAAAATAAAAGAAGCGCGGGAAAAAATGATTGAGGAATTAAAAACACGAGGACTTCTTGATAAAATCACTCCAACAGCAGCACACAGAACACCAATAAGCGAAAGAAGTGGAACTGCAATAGAGTTTATTGAAATGCCTGAGTATTACCTCAAGCAAATGGATTACAAGGATAAGATGAGAGAGATTGCTCACAAAGTAAATATTTTTGCTCCGCAGTCACGACAGATTTTGCTTGATTGGATTGACTCAGTTTCAATTGATTGGCCAATCACACGAAGAAGATACTATGCAACTGAAGTGCCTGCTTGGTACTGCAAAAAATGCGGAACAATCGCACTTGCAGAGAAAGGAAAATATGTTCAGCCTTGGAAAGACGCATATAAAGGGAAATGCAAAAAATGCGGCGGAACAGAATTTAGAGGAGATGAAAGAGTATTTGACACTTGGTTTGACTCAAGCATTTCACCATTATACATTTTAGGATATGAACGCCACCCAGAATTCTATAAGAAGAATATTCCGTGCTCGCTAAGACCCCAAGGAAAAGAAATTGTTCGAACATGGCTCTACTATACTCTTTTGAAAGATTATTTACTCACAGGAAAAATAATTTTTAAGGACGCTTGGATTCACCACCATATTGTTACTGATGACGGAACAAAAATGAGCAAGAGCAAGGGAAACATACTTGACCCGCAAAAAATTATTGAGACTCTCGGCACAGGCGCATTTAGAATGTGGTGCGCAATAGAAGGAAACCTTGACAAGGACGATTTTAGATGCTCAATGGAAAGAATTGAGGGCGCGGGAAAACTCCTTGAGAAGCTTTGGAATGTTTCTAAATTCGTTTCAATGTTTGAACTGACAAAAGAACAGGAAAAAAATGCTGAACTAATGGAAATAGATAAGTGGGCGCTCGCTGAAGTAGATAAACTTGTTGAAGAAGCACACACAAGATACCTGCAATATGATTTTCATACCCCTGTTGTTAGAATAATTAATTTTGTTAGAGATGAGTTTGCTTCGCACTATGTTGAAACAGTGAAAAGAAGGGCATACAATAATGACCCTGTAGTAAAATTCTCCGAGGCAGAGAGAAACGGTGCTGTAAAGACTCTTCGCGAATCGCTTCGCACAATACTTGAGCTCCTCTACCCAGTAAATCCCGCAATGACCTCATTCATTTACAAAGAACTCTTCACAGAAGAAATTATCTCAAAACCATGGCCAAAAATGAATGGGGTGAAGAGTAAACTTAATGGGGCGGAACTTGTTTTGTTTAATTCAGCTGTTTGGAAAGCAAAAAAAGATGCTGTGCTCTCGCTTAAGGATCCTGTAAAGAAAGCAATTGCCCCCAAAACACTTGCGCCAGTTGAAGCGGAGCTGAAAGCAATGCACAATATACAAAAAGTGGAATTTAGGGGAAATGAATCAATTGTTGAGGCGAAGTAAGAAATAAACTAAGTTTATCCACCAAGAGAACTTGTTTTTTGCCCGCAAGAAACCCTTTAATACCCCCTTTTACTTCACTATTGCATGGTATTCAAAATCAGGATTGCGGTTTTTGCCGCGCTATTAGCACTGCTAATATCACTGGCGGGCGCAGGTTTTGCAATCTCCGCGGATGAAGCAATTGCGCTAGTCACAATACAGAATAATTACATGATGAGCGGAGAAAGCGCTAGCGCAGTAAAAGAAATGATAACTTATCAGAATACAAAGTACTTGGTGGTTGCAACACTCAAAGGGGATAGTGTTACATGCTATATCCCAGTAAAGGACTCTGACCAAAAAATTGCAGCAGGAGATATTGAAATAAGCGCACTAACAAAAGCCGCAATAGTATTCACAAAAATGACGCAATTAAGAGAGAACACTTCCTCAGCGAACTGGATTTATTCCTACTCAACAAAGAATTATCTTTATGATTTGCAAAACGAATTCACTCAGATGATGGGCAGGGTAATAACTGTACAAACTGAACTAGCAAAACTCGGTTCGGAAGCAGCGGCACTCACACAACTCGCCGATGAAACACAGTCCCAGCTTGAAGCAATAGCAAGCAAGAGCAAAGATATTGCGGATAAAGTTGAAGCGGGAAGAAAAAAAGAGGAAACATTCCTTGCAGCACCTGACACAAACGGAGTAAATTCTTACGAGAGCACATACAAGGATATTTTCACCCAACTCGAGAATTATAAAAGCGATTACACTGCAATAGAAACCAACATAAACAAACTAAATCAAGGGATAGGGGCGCTACAAACAAACAAATTAACCATTGACCAAAAAAGGAGTCTGCAATTATTACTCACCATGTCAGTGAGCGCAAGAAGACTCCCGACATTCTTCAGCCAAAACGACCAGCTACGAACAATAATTGAATCTGTTTTCAATAGCGCAAAGAACAGCAATAGCTATGTGGAAACCCTTGCAACAAGAAGATTACGAAATGAGGCATGGCAATTAATGTACGGACAAAACGCAACACTTGCAAAACTTGACCCAAGTTTCACAACACTTGAGAAAGCCGCAAGCGCAATACTCTCAGAAGAGAATGCTGCGCAGTGGGTTGATCAGGATGCGGTTGATGCACTAAGCACTAGCTGGAACGGAGCAACCTCAAGATTTAATACAGCAGAATATGAGAAAGCTAAAGATTACGCAACAAAGGCCACTAATTTTGCAAAAGCGGTGATGCAAAAAGGGGCAAACACTACCCCAATTGATAATACGCAGGATGTTGTAATAAAAATAGTTGTGGGATTAATTATTGTAATAATTGCAGTATTTATTTTTGATAAGTTTTTGAGAAAAAGTAAACCAAAGGAAGAGGAATATGATGAACCATAAACTTAATGCAGGAATTATTCTGCTCGCGCTTCTATTAATCACCGCACTTGTTAATGCAAGCATTCTTGCAACCGCAACAGTGGATAAAACTAATCTTGCCCCTGATGAACTCGCAAGACTCCAAGTGAAATTATACAATGATTCTGACCAGAACCTGAAAAATGTTTTAGTTCAAATACAGGCAGATGAGGGAATTGTTTTCATTGAGGGAGCAGCGGAAAAAGCGAATATAACAAAATCAATTGAAAAACTCGGAGCAAAAGAAGAAATAATATTAGTGCAAGGCCTAAAAGCGGTTACAACAAAACAACCAAGCGCAACAATTTATGTTTACTATGGGACAACCTCCCCGCTCATGAGCGCAGCCGCAACTGTTGTTGGTTTAGGAGAAATGCCAATAATTGTTACATCAGAGAGCGAGAGAAAAAATATTAATGACGCGGACACACTTACAATTGATTTTAAACTTACAAATGACTCA
Source organism: Candidatus Forterrea sp. (assembly GCA_020717885.1). Classification (GTDB taxonomy): domain Archaea; phylum Iainarchaeota; class Iainarchaeia; order Iainarchaeales; family JAAZKV01; genus JAAZKV01. The sequence continues at coordinate 5,786 of DYDN01000012.1, read as the reverse complement.
AAAGAAACTTATTCCAAAGTAAGCGTAGAGGTTGTAGCCCCTGATGGATTCACAGTACAGCAAAAACCGGTTTTTGTTGATTCACTAAACCCCCAAGGAATTATTGAGCAGAAATTTAGTGTTGCAGCCCCAATTGATGCAAAAGGAACACAGACAATAACACTTGCATATGGTTTCTTTGATGCCGCAGGACCACACTATTTTGAAAAAAGATACCAAATGGAATTTAACAAACCGGATTACGGAGTAATAATACTAATTGGAATAATAGTGCTTGCGGTTGCAGCTTTTATGTACGCAAGAAGAGATGATGATCAAAAAGTTATTGGGACAGGGGAAAAGAAAAAGTAATAATTACACCGCAATCTCAACAATATCCTTATTCTTCAGAATATAATCCGGACCAACCATTTGCCCCGCAAATTTTGCCGAACCCCAAACCTTTGCGAACTTTAAGTTCTTAGCAAAATCCTTATGCAATAATTTTGCAACATCAAGCACTGTTGAGCCCCGCGGAATTGCAAGAGGGTCATTAAGGTCCGCTTCTCTCCCGGGTTTTTTTGTGAAAACTAATATTGTATCAAGAAGCAAAAACATTTTATCCTTTAAATCAACAATTGAGTGATCAGTTGTATCATAAGGATTAACAAACACCGCGCGCTTGTAACAAATCTTTTCATTCATCGCCTCGGCAACAGCATCAAGCGAGGAAATTTTTCCAAATACAATTACCTGCGCATTTGAGTAGCCTGAGTTTTTCAAATACCCCTCAAGCTGTTCCTGCGGAAACGCCAAAAATTCTTTTCCAGAGATTTGTATTCCCGGGAAAGCAGAAACTTTTACTGAAATCGGCGGGCGCGTACGGTTAATATAAATAAGGCTTTTTGAAAGCTCGTCAATTAGTGTCAAACCCTGCTCTTTTGAAGTAACCACAAGCACTACTGCATCAGCATTTCTAATAACACCAATAATTTCCTTCCCCTGTGCTTTTCCTTCGCTAGAACCCTCAATGAGCGCAGGAAGTTCAACTAATTGTATATGCGCACCCTCATAATCCATCATCCCAGGAACTGGTTCTTTTGTTGCAAAAGGGTAAGGAGTAACATCAGCAATTTCTTTTCCCACGAGTTTATTCAATAACCAGCTTTTTCCAGAATTAGGCATACCAATAATTACTATTTGCCCCGTACCGTCCTTTTTCACGTACATTGATGGAGCCGACCCCCCGCGTTTTGCCCCTTGGGTTTTTGAGCGCTCAATCTCGCTTCTAAGCTCAGAGATTTTTTTTGCCAAATCAGCCCTCATCTTTTCCGCGCCCTTATGAGAAGGGGCATGTGATTTCATTTCAAGAAGAGCCATAAGTTTTTCTTCAGGGGTTTTCGCTGCCTCAAACTTCTGCAACGCATACGAATATTCAACTGAAATATTTGAAACCATACGAAGAGTACTGAAGGAAAATGTTTATAAGAATTAAAACTGGCGCCAAAAACCAAAATGTTCTTCAAAACAATTTCTTTGCCTTAATTACAATAAGCTCCTCAAAAAACAATTTCTTTTTGCTTACTTCTTTTATTGAGAAACCATTCTCAAAGAAAGCTGATTCAATTACCTGCGGATTATTTAATGAGGAAACTAAAAGCAAAACAGCCCCATTTGGATTTAAGTGCTTCCCAACCGCGGGAATGAATTTATTTATTACTGACCGCCCCTCAAGCCCCCCGTCAAGATCCACCCACTTAACCCCGTCAGTCGGAACATAGGGCGGGTTAAACGCGATTAAATCAAATTTGCCTTTTACTTTTGAGAATAAGTTGCTTTCGAGCACGGCGAAAGAGTGTCCAGGTTTTTGAGACTTTCTTTTCTTATTGAACTCCTTCACCTTTTTTTCCGCCGCCGCTAGCGCGAAAGGATTAATATCAACCGCCAAAACATCAAGCGCGCCTGCCTTAAACATCGCAACTGATTGAACACCAGAACCCGCGCCCATATCAAGGCACTTTTTTCCCCGCAAATTCTCGCGAAGAATTGCTTCCTCAAGTAACCAAGAATCCTCTGCAGGAGGATAAACTTCAGTCGAAACATTCGGCGCCATAGAAACAACCTTTGCCAACTAAAATAACCCCCCAAAAGATAAATTTACAAAACAAAATTACGAAGCATTTGATAATTCCCATAGCCTATCAAAATCTTTCTTATACTTTACAGCAACACCCTCACCCACAATAAAAATCAAGTTCTCATCATTCCTCGTATCTGCATTCTGGGAATAATTAAACGAGCCCGTTGCAACAATGTTACCGTCAATTACCGTGAACTTATTATGCATATACCCAGAGCCGTTTCTAAGCGCCACTAAAATCCCGCTCATTTGAAGTTTTTCATCATCACTCGAATCATTTTTGCTTTGATCATAATCAAAAACAACTCTCACATCAAGCCCGCGTTCTTTTGCGCGAATTAGCGCACTTGCAATTTCATCATGCGTAAAGGAATAAATTGCGATGTAAATTGAACTATTTGCCGAGTCAATACGCTGAATTAATTTATTTGCGCACTCATCCCGCGGGCAAAAATACACCTCGACCCCAGTTTCATTAACAACAATTTTTTGAGCAGTGTTTGAATCAAACCCCGCGCCGAACAACGCAGAGTTATTTGGAATTACAAACTCATCCGTTTGAGGAAGTAAATCTCCCCCTTTAGCGAATAAAACTACAAACACCGCAACAGCAACAACACCAAAGAAAAATAGCTTTCCAGAAATTGAACCATTTTGATTAATCCTATGCACAAAACCACTGCCCTTCAAACCAAATAGAACCAAATCTATTTAAATTGCTTTGTAGTAAAGCAGTAAATATGCTTTTTGACTCACACGCTCACATGGACCTAATTGCGGAAGAAGAACTAAAAGAAGCTCTTAGCGGGGCAATGACGGCAAAAGTAAAGAAAATAGTTTCCTGCTCAACTAGTTTCCCCTCAAACGAAAAAAACCTTGAACTTGCGCAAAAATTCCCGCAAATCCTCCCAGCACTCGGACTCTATCCGCTTGATGCAATGGACTTAACCCCACTAGAACTTGACAAAGCCTTCTACTTTTTTAAAGCTGAGATTTCAAAAGCAATTGCGATTGGAGAAGTGGGGCTTGATTATAAGTACGCGACAAAAAAAGAGGACCAAGAAAAACAACAACAAATTTTTCTTAGATTTATTGAGCTTGCAAAAGAAAGTAAGAAACCGCTTATCATTCACTCCCGATACGCGCAAAGCCAAGTACTCAAAATGCTTGAGGAAAATAAAACTGAGAAAGTGCTTTTGCATTCATTTGTTGATTCACAAAAACTAATGAAACGCGCGGCGGAGATGGGGTACTTTGTTTCTGTGGGACTTGGAGTACTTGAAAATGAAAGCATTCAAAAAAATATTTGTTCATTCCCCCTTGAGAACCTGCTCTTTGAAACTGATGCCCCAATAAGATTTGGAGGAGAAACGGCAGCCCCAGCAAAAATTGCGCTCATTGCACAGAAGATTGCAAAACTCAAACACACCACACTAAAAGAAGTAGAAGCCCAGCAGGAAAAGAACTTTAGAAAGTTATTTTTCTAGCGCCAAAACACTAAGTTTTTAAGTTCCGACAAGAGGAAATATTTTGTGAAAGCATGATAATTGTATTCCTAATAATACTTGTGGCTGCACTAATAATTGCGAACATACTCGTTTCAATCTCAAGGCAAAGAAGAACTGAGGAAAAAATCCTTTCTGCTGAAAAAGGATTAATAAATCCATCACTTAATTATGTTGAGCCGGAAGTAATTACCCACGTACAAAACCTAAATGAGAACACCGCGCTAATGCAAGGCTCAATTCTCGCAACAAACAAAAAACTTGAGCTGCTCAACGAGAGGGTTTCGCTAATAGAAAAAATTGTTACACAACTCGTTGAGAAAAAGATTAACACTAATTTGAAAGAAATTGATGAGAACTAAAATAAAGTCCAATTTTGCTTGGAAAATGAAAAGATAATGGCCTCAGAGTTGGATTAACTAATCATTAAATCATCAGGGATTTACTTCATAAATCCCAGTAACCCTTATAGGTATTTAAATAATCCAATTCTTTAAGCTTTCATGTGTTTTTCAGAGTTGGATTAAATCATCACAGCTTGCGCTCAGAAGGGATTTACCTCATCACAAAAACACAAATAATTAATGAATGAAAAACAATAAAAAGGCACTTTGCTTGATACCCCCGACCGCACAAACAACAAATTTATCTAATTCACTTATTTCCGCTTTGCAGGACAACTAAAGAACATATAGACCAAACCTTTTTTAAATATATTATGTATAAAATAACGTGTGTGTCCAAGTAATCTAGATGACTACTAACACAGTCTTGTAATTTTATTTAAGGAACATAATAATCATTAGGATTTTTTATCCGATATATCATCTCATTAAGCATTTGAGAAAGAATCATTCTTTGCGATTCAGTGATATCTTCAGTTTCATTCCATTCAATTCTTTTTACATTTGCGTGGGTAACTATCCCAACTTTATAATTTGTACTTCGTTTATACAGTGCAATTGCCCCGATTTTGTTAAAATCTTTTTCTTCAACTAACCCATTCTTCTTCCTCTTCGTCGTAACTTCTATTTTCCCGGAGGGGTCCAACGGAACAACACACACTGTTTGCCCAATAATTGCATCATCAAGTTCGTATAAATCCTGACCTGAAAAGGCATTATTAATAATTAATATACTTTTTTTGTTTACTGGTAACTGCGCAAGCTTATCTTTTATTTGACTTTTTAACCTAAACTTATCTGCAAACGCCCCGCCCCCATTTTCCATTGTTTTTTGTGCAGTTTCAGATTGCTGTGGGGTGTAAACTTCCACAATAACTGATTTTTTATCTAACTCAATTAATAAGTCGGGAGTTTTACCGCAAATATTTGGTTCAATCGCAAGTAGACAATTATTTCTTTTAAATAATCCTGCAAGTTCAATTTCTGACATAGTTGCCCAAAACTGGTCTCTGTTTTTTGCTTTTGTTATAGAACTACCAATTCGGGGTTGGTTTTTTAGCAGAGTTAATGATTCCTCAAGTTCATCAAGCAAAAGACGAGGCCTGTATCTATCATCCATAAATCCTTTTCGTAAGAAATTAGAAAACCAATCAATAGAAGTTCCGAGCTCTTTTTCCAAAGCTTCTTCCATTGATTTATCCACTTTTAATGGATTTGATAATAACCAGATGAGGCCATGTACTGATAAGTCCCCATTTTCTTTTAGAGAAGTATTTTCTATTTCTTCATTAATCCATTTTTCCCCAAATAGACCCTTAATAATATTATATTTGTCTAAATTTTTTCTCGCTAAATTTTTCCGTAATTCAAGAAATTGTTTTTTATCAAAATCAGCCATGTGAAAACCCCCTTATCCAAAATATTTTTTCTTTAATTTTATAGAATCTTTAATTAAGTCCTTGTAAGTAAATGCAACAAATAATATAATTGTCATTAAGGAAATATCCCCCCACCAGGGCAAAGCATATTGAGTTAAAAGAAAAATAAGCCCCCCCTTAAAGTCTTTTGCAACAATAAATGAAAATACTTCCAGTATTATTGAAACAAGCGCAGCTCCCTCAATTTGTTCGATGTATTCTTTAGCTTCCATATTTTCATTCTTCTACCCTTGGCTTTTTCAACCCATCTGTTTTTGGGCATGTTCTGCTGTGTTGCATTATTCTGTTTGTTGTGGGTTTTGTTTTTTCATTGTTTGGG
>DYDN01000011.1 GCA_020717885.1 Candidatus Forterrea sp. | reverse complement strand
CAAAACACCCCAAAAAAATAATTATCCACCCGCCCCCAAACAATGAAAAAACAAAACCCACAACAAACAGAATAATGCAACACAGCAAAATGCGGGCTAAAAACCCAACGCTTTTAAAGGTTTCCAATTCTATCTTCAATAATTAGCGGCTGTTTAGCCGTAGCGCGCTTTAGTAATTATGCTGGTTTTGCTTTGGGGACATTAAGTTGTTTTCCTGCTAGCAGCATGCACTAAAAGCAAAGTCGAGTCTGGTGGTTCTTTGTCGGAAAAAGAAGAGCAGCAAAAAAGACACTATTTAGTTCCTGAACATGTACTTGTTCGAAAAGAGAGGGTTGCGGAATTAATGGCAGAACTTGGAATAAAAAAAGACGCTCTCCCAAGAATCGATAAAACTGATGCTGCAATAAAATTACTCGGACCCGAAAAAGGGGATGTAGTAAAAATTATACGCGACTCCCAGACAGCAGGCCAGACAGTGTACTATCGCAGAGTCATTTAGTTATTAATATTATATATTATTACTGGGGCCAAAAGGTCTCCAAGAAAAGTGAGTGAGCAAAAAGGTGAAGAAAAATGGCTTGGGACATAATTGATTCATATTTTAAGAACAGAAATATTGCGCAAATGGAAATAGATTCCTTTGACCAATTTGTTGACCAAAAACTTAATGACATTGTAAAAGAAAACGAATCAATTGTTCCAAAAATCGAAGAAGTAAAAATTGAACTCTCTAATATTGAAGTTGATAAACCAAAAATAATTGAAGCTGATGGTTCCCCAAGAGAAGAATTTACTCCAATGGAAGCAAGACTAAGAAACCGAACTTATGCTGGACCACTTTACTTGACTATGAGACTTTATAGAAGAGATGTTGAGCAGGATGCAAGAAGAACATACATTGGGGATTTACCAATAATGCTTAAATCACAGCTCTGCTGGTTAAACGGAAAAACTCCTGAAGAACTAATTGATATGGGTGAAGACCCAAAGGATTTTGGCGGATACTTTATTGTTAACGGAAGCGAAAAAGCACTAATGACACAAGAAGTACTTGCAAGTGATAGAGTATTAATCTCCGAAGGGGAGAAAGGTGTTGTTGCTGAAGTAATTTCAACAAGAGGCGCATTTAAGGGAAGAGTAAGATTACTTAGAACTCCTGAAGGATTAATGTACGCATCATTCCCAACAAGCCCAAAGAAATTACCCTTATTTTCATTATTCAAAGCACTAGGACTAAAAACAAAGAAAGAAGTTTTTGATGCATTCCCTGAAGAAAAAGAAGTACAAAACGATTTACTATTAAATTGGGAAGAATGTGATATTAATACTGAAGAAGAAGCGCTTGACAAAATCGGTAAATTTGTTGCTCCCGGACAGGTAATTGATTATAGACTAAGAAGAGCAAAAGAAGTTATTGACGGATTTCTCTTGCCGCACATTGGGCAGGACGAGCCTGCGCGCCTCGCAAAAGCATATTACTTAGCAATGATGGCAACAAAAGCAATTGAACGCTCATACGGATTACGCGGTAAGGATGATAAGGATCACTACGCGAATAAAAGACTTGAACTCTCAGGAAAACTAATGGAGCACTTATTCAGATACTCCTTCAAATATTTTGTAAAAGATATTAGATTCCAAATTGACAGAACCGTTACAAGAAGAAGAAAACTAAATATTTCAACAATTGTTAGGCCTGGTGCAGTAAGCGAGAGAATAAAATTCGCGATGAGCACAGGAAACTGGATAGGAAGAAGCACGGGCGTTGCAAAATTCATGGACAGAGTAAATTACCTCGCCCCACTAACAGATTTACGAAAAGTAAAATCACAATTATCAAAAACAAGAGAACTCTACGAAGCAAGAGATGTTCACGGAACACACTGGGGAAGACTTGATCCTGTTGAAACACCGGACGGGCCGCAGTGTGGACTCGTAAAGAATCTATGCTTCATGGCAGAAGTAACAACAGAAGCAAGCGAAAATCCAGTAGAAGAATTCTTGCACAAACAAGGAGTAAGACTAAAGAAATTGTAGAGTCGAGAGAGAAGCAGAAAGTTTGTATTTAGAGAAATGAGAATTGAAAATGTTGAAATGGTGAAATGATATGGCAACAGTAGCAAAGGTTTACATTAACGGAAGATTAATCGGATTCTACGATAATCCAACAGAGCTTACTGAAACAATTATTGAAGCAAGAAGACAAAATAAACTTCCAAAGCAAATGAATGTTGCATTCCACAAAGACACAAACGAAGTATACTTGAACACTGATGCTGGAAGACTGCAAAGACCGCTTATTGCAGTAAAGAACGCAAAAAGCACTTTTACTCCAGAAGTTGCTAAACAACTAAAAGAAGGAAAACTTACATTCAATCAGTTACAAGAAATGGGGATAATTGAATACCTTGATTCTGAAGAAGAAGAAAACGCGCTTGTTGCACAGGACGAAGCAGGAATCACAAAAGAACACACACACATGGAAATTGATGGCGCTGCAACACTAAGTGTAATCACAAGCTTAGTTCCGTACATACAACACAACATGGCAGGAAAAGCACTACACGGCGCAAAAATGTTTAAGCAGGCACTAGGAATTGGGACAATTAATTACAAAATAAGACACGACACCGAAAGCTACTTACTTTACTATCCTGAAAAGAACTTGGTAAAAACTAGGACCATGGATCTTGTTGAACTTGATAAGAGGCCACAGAGCCAAAACTTTGTAGTAGCAATAATGCCATACTACGGATTCAACACAATGGATGCGCTAATATTAAACAAAGGCGCAATTGACAGAGGACTAGCAAGAGCCGCATACTTTAGAAATTATGAAACAATAGAGCAGAGATACCCCGGCGGGCAAAGAGATAAATTTGAAATCCCTACAGAAGAGAAATGCGGATTTGTTGAAGAAGAAAATTATAAGAAACTTGGAACTGACGGAATCATACAACTCGAACAGTTTGTTGCAGAGGAAGAAGCAATAATTGGAAAAACATCCCCTCCAAGGTTCTTTGAAGAAATGACTGACTTTGGTACTGATGAAGAAAAAAGAAGAGATGCATCAATGACTGTAAGAAAAGGAAAACCAGGGTATGTTGACACTATAATGATGACAGAAGCGGAAGATGGAAGCAGACTTGTAAAAGTAAAAATCAGGACCCCCCTTGTGCCACAAGTTGGAGACAAAATTGCATCAAGACACGGGCAAAAAGGAGTAGTTGCCGCAATAATCCCTGAAGAAGATATGCCATTTACAATTGATGGAATAAAACCAGACCTAATAATTAATCCACACTCAATCCCATCAAGAATGACTATGGGGCACTTACTTGAAATGTTAGGTGGAAAAGCGGGAGCTGCAAGCGGAAAAATAATTGATGGAACGCCATTCTCTTCAACTCCAATGAAAGAACTTGAAAGCACTCTACGCGAAAATGGATTTAGAGGAGACGGAATGGAAACATTTTATGATGGAATTACTGGTAAGAGACTTGAAGGAGAAATATTTACTGGAGTAATTGCAACACAAAAACTCTACCACGTTGTAACACACAAATTACAAGCAAGAGCAAGAGGGCCAGTACAGGTACTCACAAGACAGCCGACTGAAGGAAAAGAAAAAGAAGGCGGATTAAGATTTGGAGAAATGGAAGGCGAAACACTCGTTGGGCACGGAGCAGCAATGCTACTACACGAAAAACTAATTGAAGATTCGGATAAGACCGTTGAACTCGTATGCGAAAAATGCGGGGTAATCGCGGTTAATGATGAAATAAGAAAGAAAAGATACTGCCCAATGTGCAAATCAACCGCCGTATATCCTGTAGAAATGTCATACGGATTCAAATTACTGCTTGAAGAATTAAAAGCACTAGGAATCTTAGGAAAATTAAATTTGGTGGATAAAGTTTAATTGAAGAAAATGAGAGTGTGAAATGAGGGAATGAAATTTAGATTTGAAAAAATGAAAGCGAAAATGTGAATGGGTGAAAACATGATAATGAAAAGAATTGGTAGCGTTGAATTCAATTTCCTTGATCCTGAAACAGTAAGGAAGATGAGTTCAATCGAAATCAAAACCCCTGAAACTTACGATAAAGACGGCTACCCAATGGAAGGAGGATTAATGGATCCGCACCTTGGAGTAATTAACCCCGGAATTAAATGCAAGACATGCGGGCAGACAATGAAGAATTGCTCAGGGCACTTTGGACACTTAGAACTTGAAAGACCTGTTATACATTCAGAGTTTGGAAGAAAACTTGAAATGTTAATGAATACAACATGCAAAGACTGCGGGCATATTACACTCGCTGAAGAGCAGATAAAGAAATTACAGGATGCTGCAAAAGGAAAAACTGTTGATTATACTAAAAGAATATTACTCAAAACAAAAACAGCAAAGAAATGCCCTAACTGCAGCGCAGTACTACAAAAAACCGTGCTTGATAAACCAACTAACTTTTTTTACAATAAAGAAAGAATTTACCCTGCCGCAATTAGAGAATGGGTTGAAAAAATCCCAGAAGACCACTTAGCAATATTAGGTTATGATGTTAAGAGGGTAAGACCAGAATGGTTCATACTAACAGTATTACAGGTTCCACCAATCACAATCAGACCAAGTATTACACTTGAGTCAGGAATAAAATCCGAAGATGATTTAACACACAAGCTCGTTGATATTATTAGAATCAATAACCGATTGAAGGATAACTTGGAAGCAGGCGCACCGCAATTAATCATTGAAGACCTTTGGGACCTCTTACAGTACCACACAACAACTTATTTTGATAACAATACAGCAGGAGTTCCTCCAGCTAAACACAGAAGCGGCAGACCCCTACGAACAATTATACAGAGATTAAAAGGAAAGAAAGGAAGGTTCAGGTACAACTTAACCGGAAAGAGAGTAAATCACGCGGCAAGATCAATCATAGTTCCAGACCCATACATTGACATATCTGAACTTGGAGTTCCTGAAGAAGCGGCAAAAGAATTAACCGTTCCTGAATTTGTAACAGAATGGAATCTTGCTACAGTAAAAAAAATGGTTGAAAAATCTGATAAACCAGTTTACATCATAAGACCAAACGGGGGAAGAAGAAAAGTAAGCGATGAGAATAGAGAAGAAATCGCAAAAGAACTTGATATTGGATACAGAGTTGAGCGAAATATCCAGAACGGGGATATAGTACTATTCAATAGACAGCCCTCACTACACAGAATTTCAATGATGGCACACAGGGCAAGAATCATGCCTGGAAAAGTATTTAGAATTAATCCAATCGTTTGCCCGCCATACAACGCGGACTTTGATGGGGATGAAATGAACTGCCACGTACCGCAAACCGAAGAAGGAAAAGCGGAGGCAAAAAAACTAATGCTTGTACGCGATCAAATAATTTCGCCAAGATACGGTTCTCCAGTTATTGCACCAAAGGAAGATGGAGTGAGCGGATGCTTCACACTAACAATGCCCCAAACTGTTTTCACAAAAGAAGATGCAATGCAATTACTATACTCAATTGGAATTACGGAAATACCAAAACCCGACAAAGGAAAACATTACTCGGGAAAAATGGTGTTCTCACAAATACTTCCAAAAGACTTGAACTTAGAATTTGAATCATACACTTCAAAAGTATTCAAGGACGCAGGATATGATTCAAAGGAAACCGAACTAATCGGAGAAATAATGGATAAAGTAAAAATTGTTAACGGAAAGCTTGTAAGCGGAGTAATTGATTCTGCCGCACTAAGCGAAGGCAAAGGAAGACTAGTTGACACACTCGCAAGAGAATACCCCGGAGAGGTAATTGAGGAATTCTACCGCGGAGTAAACAGATTTACTTCATACATACTTACTGAAAAAGGAATGACCGCTTCACTTGCTGAATTTGCAGTAAGCGACGAAATTGAAGCACTCAAAAACAAGGTAATTGGAGAAGCACTAAAGAAAGGAGAAGCACTTGTTGAATCGTATGAGAAAGGCTCGCTCGAAATTATTCCTGGAAGAACACTAAGCGAGTCATTCGAATTATACATGGTAAGACTAGCTTCAGAAGTAAAGGAAAAAGTTGAGAAAGCAATCATGAAAGAGAAGTTGCACTACGTTATTTCAGAAGAAATGATACTAAACACAATTTCCATGATCCTAGCAAAATCAAGAGGAAGCTCAATCAACTTAATGAATATTGCTGGATTTTGGGGACAGGCTTCTGTTCGTGAAGGAAGACCAAAGAAAGGATTTGACAAAAGACTTATCACATCAAACGAAAAAGGAGATGTTGGATTACTCGCTGGAGGATTCATACGCTCAAACTTCCTTGACGGAATGAACGCAAAAGAATACTTCTACCACTCAATGGGTGGAAGACAAGGGGAAGTTGATACTGGTGTATCAACAAAAGTATCAGGATACTTATACAGAAGGCTCGCAAATTCACTAAAGGACCTCGTGGCAGCTCCTGACGGAACTGTGCGAACAGCGGCAAATATGCTAGTTCAGTACCAGTACGGAGAAGACGGAGTATTCCCTAAAAACACAAAAGGCGGAATAGCGGTTGATGTTAAAGAAGAATACAAAAAACTCAAAGACAAGGGGGAACTAAAGTAGAAGTCCAAAGAAGGATTTCTTTTTGGGATACTAACACTTTTTCTTCCAAGAAAAAGGGTTAGGAACTGGATACAAAAAACTCAAAGACAAGGGAGAAATGAAATAATTTTAATAAAATCAGAAACGGCTTGAACGGTGAGGAAAAATGGTTGAAGAAATAGAAACAGACGTTGTTGAAGTAGAAGAAGACACAGAAGAGGAAGACGTTACGGAAGAAGATAAGGAAGAAGCCGAAGTTGAGGAAGAAAAAGTGGAGAGCGCCGGAGAAAAGAAAGCAGAAGTTGAGGAAGTTAAATCCGCTAAGAAAAAAAGAAGAGTAGCTGAGATTGATGAAGGATTAGTTGTTGAAGATGAAAGTGGAACAGTAGACGGAAAAGTCTACGAAGAAAAAGAAAGAAACTGGGAACAAGTTGCACTGCCAAAGAAACTCTTAGAAGAAATAGTTGCAATAGCAGAAGTATACAGCCTTTCAAAAGTAAACGCGGGTAAACTCGCTGATGCAGTTAAATCAAAATACGATTCATTAATAGTTGAGCCGGGAGAAGCGGTTGGAATAGTTGCAGCACAATCCTTGGGAGAGCCAGGAACACAATTAACACTAAGAACAAAACACTTCGCCGGAGCTGCGGAAGTATCCGTTGGGTCGGGAATACAAAGAGTTGAAGAAATTGTTGACGGGCGAAGCAAAGCAAAATACCCAACAATGACTATCTGCTTACTTGGGGATCTTAAGAGAGATAAAGAAAAAGCTGACAAATTCGCAAAAGGACTTATTGATGTAAGAGTAAAAGATGTTGTAAAAATTAATGAAGAATTTGAGAACTTTAAAATTGCAATTGAAATTCAGACTGATAAGACAAGAGCGCTTGGACTAAAGGTTGATGAAATTGCCGACATGCTCAAAAAAGGACTAAAGGATTTCAAATCTGTTTATAGAGATAATACTGTGCACTTCCAAATTGAGAAGAAGAATGAATACTTAAAATTAAGAAAAGATACTCTAAAAATAATGGATGAGAAAGTTCACGGAGTAAAAGGAATAGAAAAAACACTCTTAGTAAAAGAAAAAGAAGAGTGGGTAATTAAGACAAGCGGAAGTAACCTAAAATCAGTTCTAAAACTCGAAGGGGTTGACCTTGAAAAAGTATTCACTAATGACATAATTGAAACATCAAAAGTACTCGGTGTTGAAGCCGGAAGACTACTAATTGTTTCAGAACTAAAGAAAGTACTTGATGACAACGGAATCAAAGTTGATATTAGGCACATAATGCTCCTTGCTGACTTAATGACATTCTCCGGAGAAGTAAAGGGAATTGTTAGAACAGGAATCACAAAAGGAAAGGCCAGCCCATTTGCGCGAGCCGCGTTTGAAGAAACAACAAAACACTTACTTGAAGCGGCATTCAAGGGTGAAAAAGAGAACCTGACTGGTGTTGTTGAAAACATTATTGTAGGACAGCCAATCAAAGTTGGAACTGGAATTGTTGAATTACTGATGAAGTAAATTTTAGTGCTCTCTGGGGGGTTTTTAAATTCTAGCCAGTTGAAGTATTTTAATTAATGACCTTGAGAAGCGAGTTTGAAAATTCAATTCGCGGAGTAAGGAAAAAGTTCTTTTTCTTCTCAAAATTCAAGGTTTGCATAAAAAAAGGTGATTAAAATGAGTGTTGATGCAAACAAGGAAATAAGAAGAGCAGTTGATACAGGCAAAGTAACTTTTGGTTACAAAGAGTGCCGCAAAAAAATACTTGCCGGCGAGGGTGAAATGGTAATTGTTGTAAAAAACATACCAAGAAACGAAAAAGAAACCCTAAAGCAGACAGCAAACATTGCGAGCAAAAAGTTCTACGAGTACGCGGATACTGGGCTGGTTCTAGGAAGCGTATGCGGAAAACCATTCGTTGTCTCAGCAATTCTTGTGCTTGATGCAGGAAAGAGCAAAGTATTGGAGATATAAACTCTCCAATAACTTCTCATTATGTTGGACCAAACAAAACGGAGTTTTGTGGGTCCCGTAAAACGCAATGCGTTTTACTTGGACACTTTTTTGAATATTTGATTTTTTTGGTGAAATATTATGAAACTCACAATGGACGACATACTATTAATGAATGCGCTTGAGAAAGTCACGGGAGTTAATGCAAAAGACTGCCTCGTTGACGGGCAGCTCGTATCCTTTTTGGTTCCTGCTGACCTTGTTGGAAAAGCAATTGGAAAAGCCGCGGTGAATGTTAAATCACTTGAGCAGCAACTCAAAAAAAGAATTGAAATAGTTGCGTACTCCAATAAACCAGAAGAGGTTTTTGCAAAAGCGCTTGAAGTAAATTATGTTACTGCAAGAAAAACTAATGATAAAATAATTGTTCTCCTTGACCCCGCATCAAAAGCGAAGGCATACAAGAATAATTCAAGGATAAAAAGAGTAAGAGAATTAATACAAAGAAACTTTGGGCTGGAACTCGTAATAAACTAATTTTATAATCATTTGCATAGTTTTGTGGTCATTTCCCCAAATTTTGTTTCACAACTTCTTCTGTGAGGAATTTTGTAAATGGTTTAAAATCCTCTTTATTTCCAGCGGACTGCGTTTTCATATATACGCTTCTCCTTTTCAGAGGGATGTTGGTAAAGGGAAATTTTTTCTGTTGTAATATATAATTCATGAGCAGGCGCGCCATTCTGCCGTTGCCATCAGCGAACGGGTGAATTGAAGTGAATTTTGTGTGAAACTTTGCGGCAAGCTCCACTGGGTGAATAAGATTCTCTTTTTCATGCAACCAATTAATTAACAGCGACATAAGTCCGTTTACTTCTTGCGGGGTTGGGAATTCATGCGTTGAACCCGAAACATAAACTTGAACAGGGCGGTATATTCCCTGATACTTCTCGTATCCACTAATGTCACGAAGAAGGGCGTAATGTAGGCGCAGAATCATTTCGTGTGAAATTTTTTCGTTTTTTGCAAGCATTTTGTCATAAAGCTCCATGCAATTCTCATGATTCATTGCCTCCTGTTCCTCGCGCTGCAGCCCCGTCACAACCGCTCTTTTCTTTTGCAGCTCTTCAATTCGTTTCTTCTTGCCCAATATGCTTTTTGTTTCTTCATATCCTAAAGAGCTTCCCTCAATTGCGTTTGATTCCGTAATAAATGTTAGTCTTTGTCTTTGCAAGAACTCTTGTTTTTGTTTTGTTGTAAAGGAATATAAAAGACGGGCGCTTTTCTTCTTTGCTCCCTCAAGAATTCCCGCGGTGCGGCTTGAAATGAACTCGGTCAGTGGCGGAACCAGGATTTGGTGGTTTTTCTTTGCGCATTCTTGTTTTAATTTTTCAAAAGCATTGAGTAAAACCTCATTTGAGGGGCTCATTGGGCCAAGGTAAATGCTTTCTTTTATCAGTTTGCTGCCATGGCGCAGGGATTCCTCTAAGTAATAGTATTTTTTCCCTTTTACTTTCCTTTCACTTACATAACTCATACATAGTTATCACTATAAGTTGTATATAATTGTTTTGTGGTGATAACTTTTTGGTTATCACTGTACAGTCGGGTGGTATGTTTTGTGGTGATAACTATTCTTTGGGTCTTCCCCGAGTATTTAAAAAGGTTTGGTTAGAGAAATTGATTATTGGTGAGCTAGGGATAATTTAGTGCCTAGTTAGTTATATTTTAGGTCGATTTAGATGGGATACGGAGAATTCGCTGGGACAAGCATGGAGAAGAAGAGACGTAAGTGGAAGAAAAAAGATGGTAGATCTATTAAAAAATTAAGGGCAAGAAATAATATTACTAAGGATTTGCTTGAAGGATCCCCTCAAGGAAAAGGAATCGTTCTTGAAAAGAGGGGAGTAGAAGCAAAACAACCTAATTCTGGAATTAGAAAGTGCGTAAGAGTTCAATTAATTAAAAACGGAAAAGAATTAACCGCACTTGCACCATATGATGGCGCAATAAAATTTATTGATGAACACGACGAAGTAATCGTTGAAGGACTAGGCGGAGCACAGAACGGACCCAAAGGAGACCTTTGGGGAGTAAAGTATAGAGTTACACACGTTAATGGAATAAGCCTTGAAATGCTTAGAACTGGAAGAAAAGAGAAGACAAAAAGGTAATTGAAATTTATTTAAGGTGTATTGAATGGAAACTGAAAACACAAAAATTGCAGTGCTAAAAGAAGTTAGCGAAGCGAAAACACCTGCTGCTGAAAATGCAAAAGAAACAAAAGCACCTGCGGCTAAAGAGCATCCTGTTGCAAAAGAAAAAACTGCCGATACTAAAACTCCCGCTGCAAAAATTGCACCAAAAAAAGAATTTGCTAAAACTGGTGTTCCTGCAACTGAGCGCGTTGAAACAAAACCAATCTTTGTTAAGAAAAAATCACAATTCTCTGATTATAAATTATACAACAAATGGTCATTCAATGATGTTGTTGTTACTGATTTGAGTCTGATGAGATACATTACGATTGATCCTTTAATTATGCCACACACTTTTGGGAGAAGAACACGCGGAAGATTTGAGAAAGCAAATATGAATATTGTTGAAAGACTAATTAATAAAATAATGAGAAGCGGACAGGGAAAAAGAAAACTCTCTGGGAAATTCATTAGAGGAAGAGGAAGCTGTGGAAAGAAAATGGAAGCAATGAAAATAGTTGAAAGAGCATTTGATATTATTGAAAGACAGACAAAACAAAACCCAATACAAGTGCTTGTAAGAGCAATTGAAAATTCTGCTCCAAGAGAAGATATTACAAGAATCAAAAGAGGGGGAGTAGCTTACTCACTCGCAGTTGATGTTTCTCCGCTAAAACGCCTTGATGAGGCAGTAAAAAATATTGCACTCGGCGGATTTGGCGCATCATTTAATAAGAAAGTAACCGCTGAAGAAGCACTTGCGGCAGAAATAATTGCTGCGGCAAGCAATGATCTTAAGAGCAGCGCGGTAAAGAGAAAAGATGAAGTTGAAAGAATCGCAAAAGCATCCAGATAATTATTACAAAGAAACTTTTGGAAGGGTTTTTGGAAGCGGGCTTTTGCACTTTTACATTTTTAGGTGGTTTTTTTGGGACGAATGGAAACAATGGTTGAATTAGTAGAAACCTTAATGAGCAACAGAGCAAATGTTAGAAACATCGGAACAGTTGCCCACATCGATCACGGCAAAACTACTTTATCGGATTCTTTAATTGCAGCTGCGGGACTAATTAATCAGGACCTAGCAGGAAAAGTTCAAATGATGGATTATGAAGATCAGGAGCAGGACAGAGGAATCACAATTAACGCCGCAAACATCTCAATGGCATTTGACTGGAAGAATGAAAAGTTCTTAGTAAACTTAATTGATACTCCTGGGCACGTTGATTTTACTGGCGAAGTTATTAGAGCAATGAGAGCTGTTGACGGAGTAATACTACTCGTTGATGCTGTTGAAGGAGTAATGCCACAAACAGAGACTGTTATTAGACAAGCACTTAGAGAATATGTTCGCCCAGTATTATTCATTAACAAGTGCGACAGAATAATTAAGGAACTTAACGCAACTGAACAGCAAATGCAGGAAAAATTCATTAAAGTTATTGCAAAAGTAAATACACTAATTGAAAGAAACGCGCCTGAACAGTTCAAGAACGAGTGGCAGGTAAGCATACAAAAAGGAACTGTTGCATTCGGCTCGGCTAAGAGAAAGTGGGGAGTAAGCGCGCAGTACATGCAAAAATCAAAGATAAGTTTCAAGCAAGTATATGAATATTTAAAAAATGAAAAAGAAGATGAACTTGCAAAAATATCTCCAGTGCACGAAGTTGTTCTCCAGATGGTTGCGGAACACTTGCCATCTCCAGTAAAAGCACAATCTTATAGAATCCAAAAAATTTGGGGCGGGGATATGACAACACAGCCAGCAAAAGACATGATGACATGCGACCCAAAAGCACCAATCACAATGGTTGTTACTGATGTATCGGTTGACCCGCACGCGGGAGATGTTGCAACAGGAAGAGTATATTCCGGAACTTTGGCACCAGGCTCAATGGTTCACTTACTTGGGGCAAAAAGAGAAGTAAAAGTATCAAAAGTTGGAGTATACATGGGAAATGATTTTATTACAATCTCAAAAGCAGAAGCAGGAAACATTGCGGCAATAGTTGGAACAAAAGATATTTACGCCGGAGAAACGGTTGCTGAAAATAAGGATATAAAGCCATTTGAAAGCTTCATGTCAAACGCAGAACCAGTTATGACGGTATCAATTGAGGCAAAGAATCCTAAGGATCTGCCAAAATTAATTGAGGCACTAAGAAAATTATCCAAAGAAGATCCAAACCTAAGGACAACAATTAACCAGGAAACAGGAGAACACTTGCTCTCCGGAATGGGAGAACTACACCTCGAAGTTAACACTTATAGAATCGTGAACAACGCAAAGATAGAAATACAAACCTCTTCACCAATCGTTGTTTTCCACGAGGGAATAGAAGGAGAAAGTGCTGTACTTGAAGCAAAATCTCCAAACAAACACAACAAATTCAAGCTAAAAGTTTCGCAAGTACCTGTGCCAATATTTGAAAAATTATCCGCACTAACTACACCGCTTGGAAAAATAAAATTCAAGAACGCTGAGTCAATTGCAAAATGCCAAAGCGTTGGGTTTAGCACTGATGATTCAAAAAAAGTTTGGGCAGTTGAAGGAACAAATGCATTAATTGACAGAACAAGAGGAATAACCGCACTACACGAAATCCGCGAACTTGTAATACAAGCATTTAAGGATGCAATGGAAGAAGGCCCGCTTGCTAAAGAAAAATGCCAAGGAGTATTTGTTGAACTTGAAGATGCAACACTGCACGAAGACTCAATCCACAGAGGACCAGCACAAGTATTACCGGCAATGACAAGAGGAATATACGCATGCATGCTACAAGCAGGCACAATGCTATACGAACCAAAACAATTACTTGCAGTAACAGTTCCTGAAGACCAACTTGGAGCTGCTTCACGCGAACTAGGCGGAAGAAGAGTACAAATAACAGAAATGAGACAAGAAGGGGACTCCTCAATCATAATTGGAAAAGCACCGGTAAAAGAATTAATCGGGTTCTCAAGCGCAATGCGCGGAGCAACACAAGGAAGAGCAAACTGGACAGCTGAATACTACGGCTACGAATTATTGCCAAGAGACATACAAGGCAAAACAGTAGACGAAATAAGAAAAAGAAAAGGAATGCCTGCGGAAGTAAAGAACTGGCAGTTCTTCTTAGAATAAAAATTCTAATTTTGATGGATTGCTTTTGCAATTCATCAATTATTTTTTCAAAAATAATTTCTCGTTTTTGAATGCCATCAAGAGGTGTTCATCGCATTTATTTCTCAGTTCTGTTGAGCTGTTTTCGTAGAAATGAAGATTAATTACTTTTTTGTTTAGTTCTTGCGCAAACCCCGCCGCTGGAACATAATCCGCATCACCGCTTGCAAGTAATGCTGTTTCATATTGATTCTCATAAGCATATTTTATGATGCCTGTGGCAAGCAAAACATCAACGCCCTTTTCAATTCTTGCCGTAACTTTTCCATTTTCCCCTAAGTAACGAAGCTTTCTTGATTTAATCTCTAAGTTCATATTTTCATCCAATAGTTTTTTGTGAAACGCCTGCTGTTTTGAGTATTGTTCAGGCTCAATTGTTTGGTCCTTGACTGCATCATAAAAAATTATCTTCTTTAATAAAAAATTTTTATTTAATTCAGAAATAAGTTCTTTGTAATCAAACCAATTAAGCGCGCCTTTCTTTTTTAGGGCGTGATAAATATTTGAACTATCAATAAATAAGAAAGTTGCTTGCATAAAGAGCCCGGGATTGTTATTCACAAGCCCGGGGAAGCAATAACTTATTAGTGAAAAATGCCCTTTAAAATACTGTCTGGGGGTTCGACAGGAAACGAAGGTTGCTTCTTTTGATTTACAACATTATTTATATTCTAACTTCCTTTTCTTGGCATGGTCTTAGCATTCCTTTATGGATTAATTCAGGGCGCGCTGCTTGGCTTGCTCTTCAATACGCTCATGCCAGGCTTAATTGGCTCAATGGTATTTGCGGTTAATTTTTTCTTTCAAGGCTCAACTGCTTTTTCAGGAATACTTGTCTTGGTTATTGCAAATATTGCGTTTTATTTTTTGTTCTCAGCGAAACAAGCAAGTCACTCACCAGCACAATTTGTCATGGGGCTTGCGGTGGGGGCAGTACTACTAATGCTTTCGGGCTAAAATGGGCTAATTACCCGCTAAACCCCAAAAACCCCTTAATTTTTGCTGCTGTGTTGCGTAATTGTTTGTGTTTTTGGTTAATTGGTTCTTTTTGGGCTAATTGTTACAATAATTGGTTTTGGAGTTGTAGTTTGTATATTTGTTCGTGTTGCATGTTGTGGTATTTAGTTGATTGGGTGTGTTGTCCGAATCTGCGTTTAATGGTTGAGAACATGGTTTCTATTGCCCATCGTGTGCCGTAGGCTTGTTGTTGTTGCCATTTTTTCTTA
>DYDN01000010.1 GCA_020717885.1 Candidatus Forterrea sp. | reverse complement strand
CAAACAATGAAAAAACAAAACCCACAACAAACAGAATAATGCAACACAGCACTTCAAAGTAAATTTAAATACTTGTTTATGCAAGTATATGTATTACTGGGCGTTTTTTGACGTGGTTTTGGATGGATGCGGAAACTTACTCACTTCTTGAAAAATTAGGGCTTACTGAATACGAAGCCAAAACACTTAGCACACTTTTCACTTTACGAGAAGCTGAGGCACCTGATATTTCAAGGAGCGCGCAAGTACCAAAAACAAGAGTATATGATGTACTTGAAAAACTAATTAATAGAAATCTGATAATTGAAATAAAAGGAAGACCAAAACTTTACCGCGCAATAGAACCACAAAAAGCAATTGATGTACTTTTGATGGGGAAAAAAAGCCAGCTTAAGGATCTTGAGGACGAGGCGGTAAATGTAAAAGAAAGTTTTGATAGTGCGGTGCTTGGAAAAGATGAGGCTGGCGAAAAAGTAATGAAAGTAAAGGACAAACAGGACTTTGAAAGGATCTTGGGGCAAGAACTACTAAAAGCTAATAAAAGCATACAAGGTTTGACTGAACTGACCGATGAACACGAAATAGTTCATGATGCGCTCAAGAGAGCAAAACAAAAGAATATTACAATAAAATTATTAAATTCATTTCCTTCAAAGAAACTAAAAGAAGTTGCTGATGTAAAACATTTCAACCACGGAATGAACGCATTTGTAATCGATGGGAAGAAAGTAATCCTCGCAATTTCTGATTTTAAGAAACAAAAACCTGACTACCACTTCACAATACTCACTGACCACTTGCCAATGGCAACAACACTACTCCACTACTTTGATAATCACTGGGGAAAAGGAAAAAATTATTAGGGTTGAATTACTTGCCCGAATATTTTTTTTATGCATCCAAAAATTGCTAAAGGAAGTTCAAATCCACTCAGGGCGCTTCCACTAGGGGCAAGGCGCGTGCTTTCCCTTTGGGGAAAAAATGTAATAAAAGTAAGTCTTTCTAGTGGGCGAGAGGCAATTCTTCTTGAGAAACACAAAGTAGTCACTTTTCAAAGAGGCAAGGAAAAGGGACAGCCGAGAGGAATAATTGCAAAATATGTTAAGCTGGGAGGGAATACAGTCGGCGAATACTGGGTATTTTATCCGCCGAAAAAAGAAATATTGGAGTTTGTGGAGGCGCATAAAGCATTAGCCCCTGATGGACCTTCGGAAGATTATCCTGGCTCCGTTGGAACAGTAAATACATTAACTTGCGGAGGAAGAACTGAAGTTAAGTTCATGCAAACCCACTTCCAGCTAAAAAAAAGGAGCCTTGCCAAAAAATCTTTCGAGAAAATATGCTGGTTGGAGATACTACATTCTTAGTGAAATTTTTGAGCAGGCAAAAAAATCTAAGCACACGCTGCCCCTTAGTTCAATTTTAGTAACACCCGAGTCACTTAAAATATTTAAGCAAGTGGCACTTGAAATGGGGTTTGTGTTACGCGAAGAAAGAGTAGAACGCCCCAAAGTTGGTCCAGAACAGCCGACAGTATTTTGGCACGCCGAACCCAAATGAGACCAGCGTGCTTTTCAGCACAATTAAAAAACATTCGAGACTTATTCTGATCATGGAAGAAATAACAAAAACAGCTCACAAGTATGCAGTGAAGAACGCGTTTGAGCACGGCGGAGAAGCACAAATTGGCGCTGTTGTGGGCAAAGTGAAAGCACTGTTTCCTAAATCCGATTTGAAAAAAGTAATGCCTGCAATTAGCAAAGCTGTTATTGAAGTAAATAAAATGAAAAAAAATGCGCTTGATGAAGAATATAAAAAATTTGAATCAAAAGGATGGGAACTAAAACATGTTGAGAAAGAAAAATCACTCCCTGAACTTGAATGGCTAAAAAAAGGCGAGAAACTAATTACGCGAGTTGCGCCAAATCCCAGCGGAGCAATGCACTTTGGGCACGCGCGCCCAGCGGTTCTAACTGATGAGTATGTGAAACGCTACGACGGAAAATACATACTCCGATTTGATGACACTGATCCAAAAGTTAAGGTGCCGATTGCAGGAATTGAGAAAGAATTCATGCGAGATTTTGAGTGGCTCAAAATAAAATTTGATGAAGTCGGAAACGCTTCAGACAGGCTTGATAGATACTATGAAATAATTGAAGAGCTAATAAAAAAAGGAAACGCGTATGTCTGCTCATGCGAGTCAGAGAAATGGCGCGAACTAATATGGAAATCAAAAGAATGCCCATGCAGAAAAAAAGATGCGAAAGCACAAATGGTTGAATGGAAGAAGATGCTTGCGCACGAAATAAAGGAAGAAGAGGCAGTTGTTAGACTCAAAACTGATTTGAAAAATAAAGATCCATCTACACGCGACTGGTGGATGGCAAAAGTGGTTGATGAAGTGTACCACCCAAACCCCAAAGCAAAAGGAATGCACGTTTGGCCTTCATATAACTTGGCGAGTGCTGTTGATGACCACGACATGGAAATAAATTTTATTATACGCGGGCAGGAACATGTAAGCAATGAGGAAAAACAAAAAGTGCTTTATGAAATTTTCAAATGGAACTACCCGCACACAGAATACTTTGGGAAGATATCAAAAATCGGGGACATGACGCTTTCTAAAAGCAAAATGAAAGAAATCATGGAAGCAAAAGGAGTAGAAACTTATGATGACCCGCGCATGGCAACAATAACGGCTTTTAGGCGAAGAGGATTTACTCCACAGGCAATAAGAAAAGTAATTACTGATTGCGGCGTATCAATGAAGGAAGTAAAAATCACGCTTGATAATTTCGCTTCGGCGAACAAAGCGGCGCTTGGAGAGCGAACGGAGTACCCTTTCTTTGAGGAAGCGGTGAAAATGGATGTTTATAATTTGGCTAGCGGTTCTGGTGAGTGCTATGGAGAAAAAGTTGAATTTGAAACAGGCATAATGGAAGTATTCGTTGACAAAAAAGAGCTGGTGAAATATGCTAAGCGAAAAGGCGCTCTTGTAAGATTCAAAAAAGCGTTCAACGCGAAAATTGATGAAGCAAGCGAGTTTGGCGGAAAAGCGACATTTGGTTCATACTCAAAAACTGATAATCCAATTCTTTCATGGGTACACGAAATGACTGATGTTGAAATATTAATGAGTGATGGAAGCACAAAACGAGGATTCTCTGCACCAAGCCTGCTTAATGCCACCGGCATGGTGCACTTTGAGGGACTTGGGTACGCGAACATTGAAGCAAAAAAAGACGGAACAATAAAATGTGTTTATGCTTATGAGTGAATCTGATGATGTTGACTACTTCTAGAAAAAAACCAATTCCAATTAAAAAGAAGCTGTTTGTAGTAGGCTTCGTAGAAAAACTGCCTAATGAAGTTGCCTCCCAAAATGGTCTTTTTATAAAAGAAGATTAATTCACGAGCGCCGCAGAAAATTGAGCGAAAAAGTTACGTTAGTAAGCGATATTTTAAGCGGAAAAGCAGAAAGTGGGCTTGTCAGAGTACTTTACAAAGGGGAAAAGCAAATTGGCACAACAACATTTTGCCGAATTGAAAATGGGGGAAGAAAGTATTTTCTTATTGATGAGGTTAAAGTGACGCGCGGATACAAACGAGAAGGATTCCTAAACCAAATGCTTGCTGAAATAAGTTTTATTGCAAAGAAAAGCAAAATTAATCGTCTCGAGCTTGATGTTAACTCAAAAAACAGTGATGCTATCTCAGCATATGTGCGAATAGGTTTCAAAAAACAAGGTGAGCATGTTGATGAAACAGAACCAAAAAAAATACTTTATCGATTTGTGAAAATACTTGATTAACACATTCTAGTTCGTAAAAAAAAAGCCCGGTTTTCTCTCCCCAATTGGTGTAGCGAAAATCTTTTATACTCGTATGCACTTAACTAGCGTGACCTTTTAATGCCTAACAAGAAAGAGAAACGCGTGAAGAGCCTGTATAAGGCATTCACTTTCAGAATAATTGCAACACTTGCAACCATACTCACTTTCTTTATTTTCACCGGGAACGCGAATCTCTCAATGGGATTTGGCGCAGTTGATTTTGTCTCAAAAATCGCAATCTACTACGCGCACGAACGCGCATGGCTAGTACTTGACGAAAAGAATATGTTAATACAGTGGGCGAAAGGACCAAGCTTTGGGTACTAACTCTTTTGATTTCATCTCGCAAGGATTTCTTTAAGTTCGGGGCGAGCAGCGAGTATTTTTACTAAGTTATTAAGCCTGTTGTGGTATTCAATCTCAGTCAAACCAACTTGCGCCATTATTTGTGTGCGCGGTATGTTTCCAAGAAAACCAAATGAAGCCAAAACAAATTCAACATCTTTCGGGTTTGGTAGAGCTAATGAGATAACTTTGTCAAGCTCAAGCGATTTTTCTTTTGCAACGAGTTCCACATGAGGGGTTGTGGTAACAACAGCCACTCTTTTACTCCATTCCCCCTCCCCGGCTGACTCAAATGCATGCTTTGGACTTAAACCTTGACGCTCAAGCATATCTTCAACCAGTATTGCGCGAGTGTCTATTCTCTTTCTTATTTCTCTTAAGAATTTCTCACGAAATTCTGGTTTTGCGTGAAGTGCCTTCATTGCTTTACTAATTGCGCCGTTTCTTTTTCTCAAAAATTCTGGGTCTGCATACAATTGGGACATTCTCGCACTATGTGCAGTTTTTCTCTTTTTCTGAAAGTCTAAACCAAGTTGTCTCTCTGAGAGTGCAAAAGAAAATTTTTTTCTGATGGCTACTGCCATTGGGCTATTAAATTTAATTCTCCAGAAAAGTTGTGTGCCTTCTCCAGTCTGCTGACGAAGTTCAGGGTGCTCTGCATGATACTTTTCTGTTGCCTTACTTATGGATTTTCTTCTAGTCTCCACTTTCTTTGCAATCTCGCGGAAAGCCGCTTTGTTTAGAGGATAATTATTTACTGATGTGCCTTTTTGACGGGCATTTTCTAGCATCAGTTGTTGTTGTGTTCTAAAATTATTAAGAAGATTAATTACTAGCCTGCCAAACCCGTATTTTGCGGTACTAGCTGCCTGACCTCATCGAGTGTATATGCGCCTTGTTTCTTGCTTGCATAATGCCGCGCATGTATTTTTTGAATTATTTGCTCATCTGTAAGCCCGTGTTGGATTCCATTCATCGCGGTTATAAGTGCCCTCTTATTCGTCCAAATCCCTTTAACTTTTCGTGGTGCGGGCTGAGTCATAACAAATTATCCCTTTCCTTTCCTTAAAAATACTGCTTTTTTCTGCTTTCACTGATACCCTGCTATCCCTTTTCCAGTGCCTCCAAAGCAGCTTTTTAAAGCTTTCTTGGGGGGATTATTTTAGTTTATACTGGTTTCTGCCAATGAAACTGACGTCCTCAAAAGGGGCGGTTGAAGTGGAGGTGTTTTGAATGGCGGACTACATTAAGGTACAACTAACGGATGAGCTAAAGGGGCGAACCGTTGAAGTGGTTGAAAAAACTGCTAAGAAAGGAAAAATAAAGGCAGGCATTAACGAAGTAACTAAGGCAATCGAACGAGGAACAGCTAAATTAGTTGTTATAGCCGAAGACGTGAGCCCAAAGGAAATAGTAATGCACTTGCCAATATTGTGCGAGGAAAAAAATATCCCGTACAGCTATATTGCGACAAAGAAAGAGCTTGGAGAAAAGGCTGCGCTAAGAACAGCTACTGCTTCAATTGCAATAACTGAGTCAAGCGAAGAAGCTGAAATAAAGGACCTTGGCAAAAAAATTGCTGAGCTGAAGAAATAGGTGATATTAAAATGGCTGACGAAAAAGGAACACCTGCGGAAGTAGTTGAAGTAGTAAAAAAAACAGGTGTACACGGAGAGGTAACGCAAATCTTGTGCAAAATCCTTGACGGACCTGAAAGGGGACGAGTAAAAAGAAGGAATGCAAGAGGAAGCGTACAAAAAGGAGACGTGTTAATTTTGCTTGACACTGAAAGAGAAGCAAAAGAAATCAAGTAAAAGCTTGAAAAAAATGAATCTGGTAAAGGAGAGGATAAAATGGTTAAGTGCAGTTTTTGCGGTAGTGACCTCCCAATCGGCGGAGGAAAAATGTTCGTAAAAAGAGAAGGCACAGTGTTTTACTTTTGCTCAAACAAGTGCGAAAAAAATCAAGTAGCGCTTGGAAGAAAACCGGTTAAAACAAAATGGACCGAGGCATACAATAAGCTAAAGAAAACATTATTGACTTCAAAAGAAAAAGGGGAAACAGGAACTGGGAAGTGATGACTATGATTGAAAAGACATTACTTCTCATAAAGCCAGACGGCGTACAAAGAGGACTCACAGGAGAAATCCTAAAAAGATTTGAGAATGTGGGACTCAAAATCGTCGGAATGAAAATGGTTTGGGTTGATGAAGAATTCGGTGCAAGACACTACTCCGATGTCAAAATAAGACGCGGAGAAAAAGTATTCAAAGCGGTACTCGGGCTAATCACAATGGGCCCGGTAGTTGCTGTAGTGCTTGAGGGAGTTAACTCTGTAGAAATAGTAAGAAAAATCTGCGGACCAACAGAACCAAAAGCGGCTCTTCCTGGAACAATAAGAGGAGACTTCTCTCACGTAAGTTTTACATACTCTGATGTAGTAGATCAGGCAGTAAGAAACGTTGTACACTCATCAGGAACAAGAGATGAGGCAAAAACCGAAATAGCTCTGTGGTTTGGGGAAGAAGAAATACACAATTATCCATCAGTGCACGATATACACATTTTGCACTACAAAGCAGAACATATAAAGCAAATGAGAAAAGCATTGCCAACAAAATAAAGGTGAAGCAATGCTCCTCATTATAGCAAAACCCGCAGCGATTGCGGAAAATATGCTTGGAAAAATAATCCAAGCAATAGAAAAAGAAGGATTGAGTATTGCGGGAATGAAAATGCAAAGCATTGATATTCATTACTTGCAAAATAAACTCAAAAATGAGAAACGCGAAGAAATGAAACCCCAAATAGAACTTGCAAAAAAAGTTCCCGCGGTGCTCATTGCGGCATATGGCGAGATGGAAAGCGAGGTTGCGAAAAAACTTGAGGAAGAGTTTGCTTGGAAGCTCCATGTTTCAAGTAATGAAGAAGTTGCAAAGTATGAGCTTGTGCGATTCTTCAAGGAAGAAGAAATCTTTGAGTATGAAAAGAATGGACTCGGAAAAGTATTTGAGAATGAACAAAAAGGAATTAATTTTTGGACGAAGAACAAGAACAAAAGTGTTGAAGAGATTGAAAAAGAAAGTAAGGCGCGCGAATAACAATTAATTTATTAAATTTATAATTTAACTGGTGAGGAAAATGATTAGACAGCCGATAATAACGGTGCTTGGCCATGTTGACCACGGCAAAACCTCGCTTCTTGACGCAATAAGAAGCACTAATGTTGTTACTAAGGAAGCGGGAGCAATCACCCAGCACATAGGGGCAACAGAAGTTCCTGTAGATATTATCGAAACCCTCGCGGGGCCGCTCATAAAAAAATTTGGATTTAACCTAAAAATTCCCGGACTCTTATTCATTGACACCCCTGGACACGAAGCATTCACTAACTTACGAAAACGCGGAGGAGGAATTGCGGACCTTGCAATACTTGTAATTGATGTGATGCAGGGAATACAGCCACAAACAATCGAGGCGATTGAAATCCTTCGCGTATTCAAAGTTCCATTCATAATTGCAATGACAAAAATAGATATGCTTAATTTTTATTCCTCAAAAGAAGGAAGCTTTATTGAGAACCTTGCAACACACAATGAGAGAACAAAACAATTATTTGATGAAAAACTATACACACTCGTTGGGGAATTATACAAACACGGATTTGAAGGGGAAAGATTTGACAGATGCGCATTTGGAAAACAAATACCAATTGTTCCTGTATCGGCAAGAACAAAAGAAGGATTGCCTGAGCTGCTTACATTACTTGCGGGGCTTTCACAAAGATACTTAGAAAAAAAACTTGAGGTAAGCGTTGATGAGGTTGCAAAAGCCGCGGTACTTGAATCAAAAGAAGAAAAAGGACTAGGAAAAACAATTGATGTAATACTTTATCAGGGAACACTGCATGTGAATGATGAAATCGCGGTGCTTGGGAAAAAAGGGGTGGTGAATACAAAAATACGGGCACTCCTTGAGCCAAAGCCCTTACAAGAAATGAGAATGACAAAAGAAAAATTTAGTTCAGTAAAAAGCGTTTCTGCTGCAACTGGAGTAAAAATCTCGGCCCCAAATCTTGATGATGTACTTGCTGGTTCAACACTCACCGGAATTAAAACGGGACTTGAAATTGAGGAGTTGAAGAAAGAATTTAAGGAAGCGCAGTATGTTTCTGATAACAAGGGATTACTAATTAAGGCCGATGCGATTGGCTCGCTTGAAGCACTCGTAACTCTCTTGAAGAAAGAAGGCTACACACTAAGAAAAGCGGATATTGGAACGGTTACACGAAAAGATATTATGGAAGCGGCATCAATGCAGTGCACAGACCCGCTCCTTGGAGTAATATTGGGGTTTAATGTTAATGTTGATGCGGATGCACAAAGCGAAGCAGAGAAAAGAAACGTGAAAATATTCTCTGAAAAAGTAATCTATCATTTAATTGAGAATTATAAGGCTTGGGTTGAGGAGTGCAAGAAAAACGCAAAAGCAAATGAACTTTCTTGCCTTGTTTGGCCTGTGGAATTTGAGGTATTACGCGGAAAAGTATTTAGAAATAATAAACCCGCTATTGTTGGGGTAAGGGTAAATGAGGGAAGGCTTCGTGATGGATGGAAAGTAATGAACAAAGAAGGAAAAGTAGTTGGGGAAATTAGAGGGATGCAGCACGAAGGCAAAGCGGTAAAGGAAGCGAAAAAGGGGGACGAAATAGCGGTTTCAATTGATGGGGCAAATGTAGGAAGAAACCTCTTTGAAGGGGATAAACTCTATTGTTGCATTCCTGCTTCGCAATATTGCAGTCTTATGAAGTACTCGTCTGAATTTACTGAAGAGGAAAAGGAATTACTAAATGATATTAAGTCAAAGCAGAAAGATGAAGTTGAGGAATAAGAGATAATGTGTAATTTGTGAGGAATTATTTGGTTTAAACGGGAAATATTTGGAAAATGATGAAGGTTGATTTTTAGTGCCAAAGCGCCATTTGAAACGCTTTAAATGGTTTCGTAAGGCATTATTTCTAAGATGAAATGGGTGATGAAATGAAATTCGTGGTAAGCGATCAAAAAACAGGCAAAGCCTATAATGCAAACTCTGACAAAGAGCTGTTTGTGGGCAAAAAAATAGGGGAAATAGTCAAGCTTGACGATATTGGTCTTGCTGGTTATGAAGCAAAAATAACTGGGGGAAGCGATAAGCAGGGATTCCCAATGAGTGCATCTCTAGTAGGCTCAGTAAGAAAGAAAATTTTTACTGCAGACGCAATGGGATTTAATTCCTCGGTAAAAGGCGAGAGAAGAAAAGTTACTGTAAGAGGCGGGGCTGTAAGCAACGAAACTGCACAATTAAATGTTGTAATAACAAAAGCTGGTGCAGTCGCAATTGATGATGTACTTGCAAAGAAAACTCCGACTGAGGAAGAAACACAGAGCGCAAAAGAAAGAATGATAAAGAAGAGTCTTGAAATGGCTGGAAGCGCTGAACTTGGAAGCGGAATAAAGAAAGCTAAACACTAAAATTAAGGTGAAAATGAATGGTGAAGCTACTGGCGGAGAAGGAAATGAAGAAGAAAACTTCTAAAGCGCAGCCAAGTGAACCAAAAACAAAAAAAGTGAGCGCAAAAAAAACGGACAAAATTTCAGAAACCCATTCTGAAGAAAAAACGCATGCAAAGCACGTACACGCCGAGCATGCGCCAAAAGTTCATCACGAAGAAAAACATATTGAACACAAAGCTGAGCATAAAACTCACGAAGAGCACAAACACAAAGCTACTGAAGAAAATAAGCACGAAGAAACTAAGCACAAAGCCGCGGAAGAACACAAACACAAAGCCGCCCCCCAAGAACCTCATGAAAAAAAACACAAAGATATTATCCAGCCCGAAATTAATATTGGCATGATTGGGCATGTTGATCATGGAAAAACCTCGCTTACTAAAGCTCTGACTGGAAAATGGTGTGATACACACAGCGAAGAAGTAAAACGAGGAATCTCAATACGCTTAGGATATGCGGATGTTACTTTCTACAAACTTAAAACAAATTCTGGTACGGCTTATTGGAATGCTCCGGAATATTTGGGGAAACCCGCAGAAGTAGTGAGTAAAAGAATTGTGAGCTTTGTTGATGCCCCGGGGCACGAAACACTAATGACCACAATGCTAAGCGGAGCAGCACTAATGAACGGAGCGGTACTTGTAATTGCGGCAAACGAAGCATGCCCGCAGCCACGAACAATCGAACACTTAATGGCGCTAAAATTTGCGGGCGTAGATAAAGTAGTTGTTGCGCAAAACAAAGTGGATCTTATTACAAAAGAGCAAGCAATCGCAAACTACAAAGCGATACGCGCGTTCATGGATAGTTATGGATACAAAGATGCGCCAATAATTCCAACCGCTGCCACATTTGGAGTAAATATTGATGCACTAATTGAGGCAATTGAAACACACATACCGACCCCGCACTTTGATGAATCAAAACCACTCAAAATGTTTGTTGCAAGAAGCTTTGATATAAATAAACCGGGAACAAAAACAAAAGATTTGAAAGGGGCTATAATCGGCGGAAGTATTGCACAAGGAACTGTAAGCGTTGGAGACGAAATTGAGTTATCTCCTGGACTTGGAGCAAGCAGAAAAACAATTACCAAGGTGATGAGCATTGCTACTGATGATGGATTAATGCAAAAAGCACACCCCGGCGGACTACTTGCAATTGGAACCGCACTTGACCCAAGCATTGCACAAAATGACCAGCTCAGAGGGCAAATCGCGGCAAAAGTTGGATCGC
Organism: Candidatus Forterrea sp.; assembly: GCA_020717885.1. GTDB lineage: Archaea > Iainarchaeota > Iainarchaeia > Iainarchaeales > JAAZKV01 > JAAZKV01. Next base: position 4,400 of record DYDN01000010.1, on the reverse strand, counting down.
TTCCCGCACCTGTAAAAGATCTACGACTTAAGGTTCATATGTTTGAGAGAATGATTGAGCAAAATGTAAAAGAGAAGACCGTGATTAAAGTTACGGATGCATTAGTTGTAACAATCGGAACAAATACTGCAATCGGGTTTGTGACAAAATCTGACCCAAAAGAAACTATACTCAATTTGAAGAATACGGTTGTTGCTGAGAAAGGCGAGAAGGTTGCATTGAGTAAAAACATTGCGGGGCAATGGAGACTCATAGCGTACGCTGAAGTGATTTAAGAAGTTGGATTTAAGTAGAATTTGAAGATGGGTTTTATTTGGGGCGATTTGTTGGCTCAAAAAATAAAAATATTGTTAGATACTAATTTCTTGCTGACAATGGTTCGGCACAAAATCCACGGATTTGAAGAAATCAAGGGAAAAATTCCCGCGGAGTTCTTTGTGCTTGGGAGAGTGCTTCATGAACTAAAGGGATTAGGGAAAAATGATAAAAAAATAAAAAATGAAGCTCGAATTGTTCAAGAAGTGCTCAAGAATAATGGGGTTCGTGAGATTGATAGCACCACTGAAGATGTTGATTCTGAACTTGTTACTTTGAGTAAAGAGTATGTGATTGCGACGAATGATAAATTACTCCGAAGAAGGGTGAAGCAGGCCGGCGGGAAGACAATATTTATCCGAAGTCTTACTTATATTGATGTAGAGGATTTGGTGGAGGAGTAAGGGTTAGCTTTGGGTTAAGTTTGTTGAGAAATGACTCAAAAACCTGGACATGTTTGAACTTTATCGGGTGTTTTTTAAAGGAAAAGCCATGGTTTTTAAATGTGTAGTTTTGTTAATTAATTAATCTGCCCTTAGATGTGGGGCTGGCTAAAATAGCTTGGTGTAAAAGGTTTTTTTGTTCTTAAAAGGTGACTAAATGTTCTATAAAACAAAGATAATTGACAAAGTAAGGGTTCCTCCTAAGAAACTCGGTACAAAAATCAAGGACTCGTTGCTTGATATCTGCAGAGAAGACTACGAAGGAAGAATAAAAGACGAATACGGCGTTATAATTGCAATCACCGGTATTGGAGATATTGGCGTAGGCCACGTAATACCGGGCGATGGAGCTGCTTACTACGAAGCGGAAATAGAAATGCTTACATACAAACCGCACGTACAGGAAATAACAAGAGGAACAATTACAGAAGCAACAGAATTTGGCGCATTTGTTAGAATCGGGCCAATAGAAGGACTAATACACGTAAGCCAAATAATGGATGATTACATTAACTACGACGCAAAGTTACCAGGATTCTTAGGAAAGAAAACAGATAGAAAATTAGTTCCTGAAGACAATGTGCTTGCAAGAATTGTTACAATCTCTCTCAAAGGAGATACTTCAAGTTCAAAAATTGGGCTAACAATGAGACAACCATACTTAGGAAAAGCTGATTGGGCAAAAGTTGACGATAAGGGCGAAAAGAAAGAAGCAAAAGGAAAAGGGAAGAAAGGCGCTGATAAAGAAGCAAAAGCTGATGCTAAAGCAGTTCCGAAGAAAGAAGCTAAAGAGGACAAGAAATAATTGAAATTTAATTTTTGGTGAAAGAATGTTAAAAGAAAAAGCATGCAGAAACTGCAGATTTATTGTAGAAGAGGGAAACACATGCCCTAACTGCAACGAAACAGCGTTCACTACATTCTGGCGAGGATATGTTGTAATAATGAATCCTGAACAATCCGAAATTGCCAAAAAGATGGGGATAACCAGAAAAGGAAAATTCGCATTGAGATTAAGCAGGTAAATATTTGTGATTTGGAAGCTGAGAATTGATTTTTATTGGGTGAATATATGGAACTAAAAATAACACAAACAAAACAAAACAATTTATTGAACAGGAAGGAAATAACTGCTGAAGTGCACGAAAAGACTATTCCTTCAAGACGGCAGGTAAGAGAAAAAATGTCAGCGATGCTTAATACGAAGCCTGAAGATATTGCTGTTGTTAAAACTGACACAAAATTTGGTTCCTCAAAAGCAATTATATTCGCTAGAGTTTATGCTTCAAACGAAGCGCTAAAGAAAACCGAGCCAAAGTATATTAGAGATAGAAACTTTGGGAAAGAAAAGAAAGCAGAAGTGGTAAGCGGAGCAGAAGCGCCCCCTGCAAATTTTAAGAAATAATTTTTTTAATGAATGAATTAATTGTGGTGATAAAAAATGGCTGATTTGACAAAGAAAGAGAAGAAAGTTTCAAAATCAAAGAATTATGATGTTTCTAGCGGCGTATTAAAACGAAAAAGCAAGTTCTGCCCAAAATGCGGGCCGGGCGTATTCATGGCTGAGCACAAAGACAGAGCAGCATGCGGCAAATGCGGATACATGGAATCAAAGAGAAAGTAAATTCTTTTTTTATTTCTTTGATGAATCTGATCTTAGTTTGCTAATTCTCAATGCAAACAATTAATAAAAACACTTTGCATTAACACTATCTAAATGGCTGACTACTATCAATTGTTTTATTACGCGTTCTTGCTTCTAATGGTGTTTTTACCATTCTTTTGGCTTAGGGTTGTAAAGAAGCTCTCCTGGAAAAAATTACTTGCGCACCTTTTCCCAAAACCAAAAAGTGTTAAGGAAGAAGTTTTTGGAACAATCACACTCCTTGTTTTACTTTTAGCCGCTTTTGTTGTAATTTCCACACTAATAACTCTTGCTGCCAGTGCGCTGAACATGCCCCAAATTAATGACCTTGAAAAAGTCGGGCAATTAATTGGACAATACAAAGACAATATTTTGTTTTTTATTGCAATACTTTTTCCGCTTCTTTTGCTTGAAGAATTCTTTTTCAGAGCATTCCTTATCCCGCGCATCGGGCCAATTATTTCTACTTTAGTATTTGCGGGAGCTCACATAACTTACTGGTCAATTGCGGAAGTAATTGGGGTATTTGCTCTTGGACTCATACTTGCTTACTGGTACAAAAAACACAATTCTTTATTACAAAACTTTTTTGGACACTTATTATATGACTTTATTGCAATTGCAATATACTTAGTGGCTTAATTATGAAAGAAATCATTTGTCTTGGGATTGAAAGCACCGCGCACACATTCGGCGCCTCTGCTGTGAAGAGCAATATTTTTGAGAAAGGGTATGGGAAATCTTCTTGTGAAATTCTCTCAAATGAAAAAGATTCTTACTCTACTAAGCAAGGCGGAATGATTCCTCGTGACCTTGCGGAGCACCACTACAAAGTTGCTCCAAGCGTGGTGAAGAGGGCGCTTGAAAAAGCCGGAGTCACTCTTGCTGAAATTAATCTGATTTCATTTTCCCAAGGGCCCGGAATTGGAAACGCCTTGCGGTGCGGAGCAATAACTGCTCGCCAGCTTGCGCTGAAAAACAAAGTTCCTCTAATTGGGGTAAACCACTGCATTGCACATCTTGAAATTGGGCGGAAGTTGTGCGGCGCTGCGGACCCTGTAATGCTTTATGCTTCCGGAGCGAACACCCAAATCATTTGCTATGAAAATAAATATTACCGCGTGTTTGGCGAAACACTTGACATGGGAATTGGCAATTTCTTGGACACTTTTGGAAGGGCGCTTGGTTTAGGGTTTCCTGCAGGCCCCGCGCTTGATAAAATGTATTTTGAAGGAAGAGAATTGATTGAACTTCCTTATACTGTGAAGGGGATGGATCTTGCGTTTTCGGGATTACTTACTTCCGCGGAGAAAAAGATTCCTGAAATTGAAAAAGGAAAAATACGCAAAGAGGATTTGGTTTACTCCGCTCTCCACAACGCATTTGCGATGCTTACTGAAGTAACTGAAAGAGCACTTGCGCACACCGAAAAAAAAGAAGTGATTCTTGGCGGTGGAGTGGGGTGCTCAAAAGCTCTCCAAGAGATGGTTGGAAAGATGTGCGAGGAACGCGGAGCGAAATTATTCATTCCTCCTGCACAAGTTATGGTTGATAATGCCGCAATGATTGCATGGCTCGGGATACTAATGCATGCGAAAAGCGCAAAAGTTGCGGGTGGCGGGACTGAAGTTCTGCCAAAACAACGTACGGATGATGTGAAGGTTAGTTGGAGAGAGTAATTGGGCGAAGGAGTAATTAGCTCAAGTTTTGACTTGCCCAGCAGGGTTTTTATAACCTCGTGCCAAAAAAACTGACATTTTCAAATGTCAGATGAATTGGCAATAATATATATGGCTTTGTTGAAAGTCCGTGTTTTTGTTTGTAAAGGGGCTTTTTTATGCCCCAATAGTGTTTAGGTTATTGGGGTTTGGAGAACCAATTGAGGTGGTTTCCTGATGAATTGTAAGTTGGTTAGGAAAGTTAAAGTTTTGCTCAAGCGAGCTAAGATGCCTGATTTTTTGCATCAGTTTGGTCCAAAGTGGTTTCCACTTTGGATG
>DYDN01000009.1 GCA_020717885.1 Candidatus Forterrea sp. | reverse complement strand
TGCGGGTCTTGCTAGACCCCGCAGTATTCTTGGCGCTGAATAAAAATCCCCGTAGCTTTTTTTGATGACCATGTAAAATATGATGCGTCAAAATCTGTCAGAAATTTATTAATCCCAAAATTAATTATTTGGGGAACAAATGACCCAATCGTCTCGGCGGAGAGAACCAAACTGGTTTTTGATTCTGCGTCCAAACCAAAAAAGAAAATTATTTTTGATGGAATGGATCACGCTTACAAAAACGATCCAAACATGCTTGAGAAGGTAAACGATGCGGTGTTGGCTTTTTTTGGAGAAACATTACTAAGTAAAGACACTTCAACTGCTCAAGCGGCTCCAACCACTACTCAAGCACCAAAGCCTATTGAAAAAATTGCTCTCGTGTACTCTGTTCAAGACCCCGCGGGAATGTTAATCGCTGAGAAAATAAAAGAAATTGGGGTTCCAGGTTGGGCTGTGATGTACGAGCTTGAAAGAGACATAGTTTTTATTGACCCCGCGAAAATAAAAGAAAATAAAATTATTTTTCTCTCAAGGCACAAAAGCGAAACCGGAACAAAGTCCCTCACTGTGCACATGATTGGTAACTTTGATGATGCAAAGTTTGGCGGAAGAACTAGAGAACTTGCAGGCACCTTGCCGCAAATCGGAGCGAATTATTTGCGCGTATTAAATGAAAAAAATATTTTAAGTACTCTTTCAAAGCAGGGTTTTGTTGTTTCGCTTGAGGTGACTCACCACGGGCCAATGACACAAAAGAAATGTATTTTTATTGAGCTTGGGAGTGCGCCAATTGATTGGAAGAATGAGACCGCGGCAAAATTAATTGCGGAAACTGTGGTTGAAGCAACTATGAAAGAGGTCAAGGACAAGATTGTGATTGGCTTCGGCGGGGGGCATTATGCCCCTGATTTTACTAAACTCTCCTTGCGCAAAAATTATGCTTTCGGCCATATTTGCCCAAAGCACCAGCTCCACAATCTTAACAAAACTCTTATTCAGCAGATGATTGAAAGAAGCGGGGCCGCGGAAATTGTTCTTGACTGGAAGGGATTAAAGGAAAATAAGGAACGGGTGATTGAGTTATGCAAAAGAACAATGCTCCCAATAGAAAGAGTTCAGAATTTGTTAAAATGAAATTACAACTAAACTTCCTGTTTCTTTTTCAAATACTCGTCTCTGAACTTCTCAAGCGCTTTTCTCCTCATACTCAATGAGTTTTTCTCTTTTTTACTCATTTGCGCAAAACTCTTTGTGTGACCTTCTGGGACAAATAGCGGGTCCCACCCAAAATCCGATTGTGCTTTTGGTTGTATAATTTTTCCTTTCACACTTCCCTCAAAGAACTTTATTTCTTTTCCATTTGAATACCCTACAATGGTTTTTGCTTCGGCGCCAAATTGTCCAAGTTTTTGGGTAATATTAAAAATTCCTTCTCTTCCAATAGTCGAAAGAAACCATTTAACAAACGGCCCAGGCAATTTCCACTTTAATGCCTCAAGATAAAGCGAAGTGTCTTCAACCAAAAATTCCCCCGTGTGGTACTTCATTGCTTCAATCAGCTTATGCCTAATAACCTCTTGCGGACTTGTGCTCTGTATTTCATCAAGCTCCGCTTCTAGCTGATAAACTTTTACCCGCGGAGAGAGTATTTCATCAAACTCCTCAAATTTATGTTTGTTTCCTGTAATAAAATATAACGTCATTTACACCGCCCCAAAGTTAATTCCACTCGTCCAAATATTTTTGCACTGAACTAGACTTAATTTGTCCAGGTTTAATTTTTGATTTCTCAAATATCTCTTTCTCAATTTGCTTTAGTGCCAAAGTAAATTTCCTTGAGAACTCTTTGTGTTTTTCATCTCTGCTAAAACCATATCTTTTGTATCCTTCCGCAAGTCTCTCGTCTATTGATACCACCCCGCTTGGAGCGCAGCGCATGTCAGCATAGAGAAGTATTTTCTCGTCGAATCTCTTTACCCACCCTTTTGTAAATGCTTTGACTTGCTTACTTTTCATTAATTTAATTACTTTTTTTGGCGCACCAATCTCCTGCGCAATTTTTGTATTTGCAATATCATCGTCAACGTCGTATTTTACAATGAACTCTTTTCTCATTTCCTTGTAAAACCCCACCTTGCCCCTGTCTTCAACATCAAGTAAATTTGTGTGCGCGTCATCGAGCTGCATTTTGACAAACTGTGCAAGGTCATGAATAAGCGCCGCACAAACAATGCTTTCCTTGTCCGCTTCTATTGGCTCTTTGAGATTATCACAAATTAGTGCGGCAACTGCCGCCACTTGTTTCATGTGCCTCTGCAAGTTAGCCGGAGAATGATATTTTTTGTAAATAGAATTAATTGATTTGATTATTTTGCTGCTTTCCATAACAAAGAAAGCTTTGGAAAGTAATTTATTACTTGTTTTTTGCAATATACTCTGCAATTCTTTTTGAGAAGTCCTTTGGATCAATTGGTTGCACACCCAAATCCATAAATATCTTTCTTAAGTTAGGTTCGTGCTCTTCTGGATTGTTTTTTTCTGAGAGCATTTCGGCTTCCATTATGTAAGCAAAGTTCTTTATGTCCTGCAGGCACACCACATAAATTTGCTCGTCAATCACATATTCAAACTCGTGTTTGTGTTTTACCCACGGCGGATCAGCTTTTGCGCCAGATTCCTTATGCTTTCGTTCTTCCTCATCCAAATGCTCTTTGCTTGGAAATTGGCATCTTGTTTCTTTTCGTAAAATGCGGGTCGGATCTCCTTCTTTAATGACAAGTTCTGTTGTTTTGCTTGAGTGCCGAAACCTTACGTCTCTGGGGCGATAGCGTGTAGTGTGAAGGGTTTCCTCATTTATTTGCTTGAGTTTTTTTGGGAGTTCAAAAAGAAGTTTTTCGTATTGTTCTTTTGTTAAAATCCCTTTGAGTTCTATTTCATAAACTGTTTCCGATTTCAACCAAACTCAACCCCTTTTGAGTCTAACAAAGAATACTCTGCAGAACTTTGTTCAAGCACAATATGCGCACAATCTTCAATCTTGGAAATTTTTTTCTTTATGTGTTCTTCAACTATTCTCCTTATGGGTCCTGCGTGTGTCACTATTGCAATATCTTCTTCAGAATCATTTACAATTGTTCTAAACGCGCCAAGCACTCTTTCCTTAAAAGCATCAAATCGTTCTGAGAGCTTTACTTTGTGATTCACACCGGTCTCAAGTTCTTTTACATCAAATGGGAATTTTAACGCGGCTTCGCTTTTTGTTAGTCCTGTTAATACCCCGTAATTATTTCTTTCACGTAAATTATCAACAATTTTCACTGGTGCTTTAATTTTCTCCCCAATTATTTGTGCAGTAGTAAGGGCTCTTTTGCGCGGACTTGAATAAATAGTCTTTATTCCTTTACCCACAAGCATGCCCGCAAGTTCTTTTGCGCCAAGAGCCCCTTTTTCAGTAAGTTCGTCATCGTAGTCCCCGCCGTAGCGGTCCTCAATGTCGCCAGTAGTTTGGCCGTGTCGTACGAGATAGATTTTCATAAATGGAATTTTTGTTTAGGAGTGTTTTTATTACTTACAAAAGGGTTTCAAATATTTTTTTGCCCTGTATGCTTTCAAGGAACGCGAAGTGCTCATCAACACCTTTTTGTATTCTTTCCATTTGTTCAGGATTTAGGTGCTTAAATCTTCCCTGCATTACCAAGTACTCGTGTATTGGTTTTCTTGCTTCGGGCTTTGAGGTAATTGTAAGAACCCCGTTCTCTATTTCAAATAGAGGGAATGCATTAGTATCAAATGCGCTTTTTGCAACATCTAGTGTTGCGGAGGCATCAATCTTCCATCCAGGAACACATGGTACAAGTACTTCAATATAAGTTGGACCATTTATGCTCAGCGCTTTTTGCACTTTTTTCTTTAAATCAAAAAGGTTTGTTACGCTTGCGGTTGCAACGTATTTTGTACCATGCGCTGCGAGTATGAATGGCAATGGTTTTTTTACCCCAACTTTTCCGTGTATAACTTTTCCGTCAGGGGTTGTAGTTGTTGATGTATATTCAGGGGTTGCTCCGCTTCTTTGAATTCCTGTGTTCATATACGCTTCATTATTTGTGCATACATACAAAAAGTTTGTTCCTCTCTCAAATGCCCCGCTTAATGAGCCAAACCCAATATCGTATGTTGCTCCATCTCCGCCCATCGCAATTACTTTTGTTTCTTTATCTCCCTTCATGTTGAGTGCTGCTCTTACTCCGCTTGCTACTGCGGCAGCATTCTCAAATGCGCAGTGTATCCAGGGTACTTCCCATGAGGTTTCTGGATAAGGAGTAGATACCACTTCCATGCAGCCCGTTGCCTGCACCACAATTATTTTCTCGCCCGCGGCTTTTAGTACGTGCCTTAGCGCGATTGTTTCTCCGCATCCTGCGCATGCACGGTGCCCGCTTGCAAAGAATTCTTTTTCCTCAAATCCTAATATCACCATAAAATCACTTCACTTAAATAAATCTAAATTAATTACCAAATCAATTAACCTCAATTTCACTTCAGCCAATACCCTTTTTTTCCCTTTATTATTGTTTCAAATGCGTCATGGAGTCTTGATTTACTAATATCTCTTCCCCCAAGTCCTGCAACAAATTCTTCAACAATTATTTTTTGTCCTTGTAATGCACTCTTCACATCATTACTTAGTGCTCCGCCAAATCCAAGCGAGGCGTGTCTGTCAATTACCCCGAGCGTTTTCACTTTTTTTAATGCTGCCCTTAATTGTTCAGCAGGAAATGGTCTCATTGATTTTATTCGTATAACCCCGACTTTTTTCTTTTTCTTTCTTAGCTCCGTTACCACTTCTCTTGCGGTCCCTGTTGTTCCTCCAACAGTAATGAGAGCATACTCCGCGTCTTTCATTTCAATTAGTTCAACTAATCCATTTCCATATGTTCTTCCAAATTTCTTTGCAAATTCAGCGTGAACTTGTTCAATTACTTTTGCCGCCTCAAGCATTGCTTTTTCTTCTGCCTCTTTAAATTCAAAGTACGTGTTTGGGAATGCTACGGGGCCAAATGTCACTGGCCTCTTTGGGTCAAGCACAACTACGGGTTTGTACTCCGGCAGGAACGCATCAACTTTTATTGCATCCTCAATTTGCACTGGCTCATATACGTGGCTTAGTGAGAAGCCGTCAATGCATACCATTAATGGGAGTGAAACTTTTTCTGTTTCGGCAATTTTGTATGCCATTATCGTTGTATCGAATGCTTCTTGCGCGGTTTCGCAGTAGAGTTGTATCCATCCTTGGTCGCGTTCGCTCATTGCATCAGAGTGATCATTCCAAATATTTAGCGGACCCGAGAGCGCACGGTTTGCCACCGCCATTACTGCGGGAAATCTTGAGGCGGAGATTATTGGTAGTATTTCGTGCATTATTGCTAAGCCTTGTGATGCGGTTGCTGTGAATGAACGTACCCCGGTAGCATATATTCCAAATAGTGCGCTTGCTGCGCTGTGCTCGCTTTCAACGTAAATTATTTCTGCATTTAATTCGCCATTGTTCACAAATTCCGAAATTCTTTCTGGAATTAGTGTGCTTGGTGTGATGGGGTACATGGGTAAAACTTTTGGTTTGCATAACTTTACTGCCTGCGCAATCGCATCCGCTCCTGAAATTACTTTTATTTCTACCATATTAAACACAACATACTTATTTTGCTTAATTAAATTTATCCCAGTTACTCCATCAACACTATTTTTCCTCTACCACATACGGAATGCATTTCACCGGGCACTCTTTTGCGCACAAGAGGCACCCTTTGCAGTAATCATGATTTATCTCAAATTTCCCATCCTCTTTTCTTTGATTTATTGCGGCATCTGGGCATACCATCCAGCATCTTCCGCACTTAATGCATCTTGCAAGGTCAATTGTTGGTTTAAATGTTCTCCATTCCCCTGTTTTGTATTTCTTTGTTGAGCCGGGTTCAAGTATTACTGCGCCTTTTGTAATTGAGATTAAAGGTTTTGATTTTTGTGAAGATTCGCAGGCGCATTCTTTTGTTCCGCCGCAAGAGCACTCTTTCGAGTTTTTCTTTCTACCTTCCTTTTTTACCATAATTTTCACATCAAATTATTTTTTCGCAAGCGCGTATACTTCAATTATTGCCGCAAGATTCTTTTCAAACACTGCTTTTTTATTCCCCATTTGCTGTTTTAGCGCTTCTTCTAAACCTTTTAGTGAAATTTCTTTTGTTATTGCGCTAAACGCCCCTAGCACCGCAATATTCACAAATGGTTTTCCGATTACTTTTAGTGCAACGCTTGTAATATCAACGCATTTTATTTTTGCTTTTGTATTTAGCCCAAGTTCTTCGGGTTTTTTATTTGTATTAACAATTATCAAATCATTTACTTTTTCAGTGAATCCTTTTGTGAGTGTTGGGTCAAGTATTATTGCATAATCCGCTTCGTATACTTGTTCGCGTAGTGTGATTGGTTTATCATCAATTCTTGCGTAGCTTCGAACAGGCGCCCCCATTCTTTCTACCCCAAAATTCGGAAAGGCTTGTGAGTGTTTCCCGTCCTTAAACGCCGCGATTGCTAGGACCTGCGAGCTAGTAACCGCCCCCTGCCCCCCTCTTCCAAGTACAATAATTTGTTTCATAATCTCACAAAGGCAATTAATCCGCACTACACAAAGTAACTCCTAGAAAGGACTCCCCAGCGCTTTTGCAGTTATTACTTTAACATCTCAAGCCTTTATAAAAGATATACCCGAAAACGAATACACATACGGCAATTGACGAGGGTTATTAGAGGGGATTTAATTTCTCATAAAAGTGGCAAGTTTTATAGATATCTAAAAAACTTCTCCAAAAATCGCCCTCGTTAGGTTTATTAAAAGAAAGTCCCGCTTTATTATCATGTACTCGGGAAGACAAACTATTGGAACTTCTTCTACTTTAGTCCTTGGGCTAGTCTTGCTGCTAAAATAGCGAGAGCTTCAAGGCTTGCAACCGAGGGGCTTTTTTTAATAGCGCCAGAAAAACGCATATTTTATTTTTGACATTTGCGGGCGCGGTGGTTTTAATTAAATTTTATTGAAAGCAAAAATGGATGGGATTATTATGGTTGAAAATGATAGCAGGGTTATAATATTTGACACTACTCTTAGGGACGGGGAACAGAGTCCTGGCGCAAGCATGACAAAAGAGGATAAGGTTTTTGTCGCTAAAGGGCTTGATGAGCTTGGTGTTGATGTAATTGAAGCGGGTTTTCCGGTTTCTAATCAAAAAGACTTTGAAGTATTTAAAATTGTTTCAAAGGAAGTTAATGCACAGCTCTGCGGACTTGCTAGGTGCGTTGAGAAGGACATTGAATCCGCTTGGAGCGCGGTAAAAGAAGCGAAGACTCCAAGGATTCATGTTTTCCTTGCAACTAGCGATATTCATCTAAAACACAAACTTGGTATCTCGCGCGAAGAGGCACTTAATAGAATAAAAAAACAAGTGGCTTTTGCGAAAAGTTTTTGCAGCAACATTGAGTTCTCTGCGGAGGATGCCTCTCGCACAGACCCAGAATTTCTTAAAACCGTTTTTCGCACCGCAATTGCAAGCGGAGCAACTACACTAAACATTCCTGATACTGTTGGTTATTCTCAGCCAAAGGAATTTGGAAGAATTGTTGCAAGTATTGCGCAAATGAAAGAAGTTGTGGAAAATAAAGTGAATATTAGTGTTCATTGTCATGATGACCTTGGGCTTGCTACAGCAAATGCGCTAGAGGGAATTCTCTTTGGGGCAAAACAAGTGGAGTGTACAATTAATGGAATTGGAGAGCGAGCAGGAAATACCGCGCTTGAAGAAGTGGTGATGGCTCTTGAAACTAGAAAAGATTTTTACAAAAAGAGCACTGGCATTGTAACAGAGCAGCTTGTCCCGATGAGCAGGATTGTTAGCGAGAAAACCTCGATGATTGTTCAAAGAAACAAATCTGTGGTGGGTGCGAATGCTTTTGCGCACGAATCAGGGGTGCACCAGCACGGCGTCATAATGCATAACGCAAATTATGAAATTATGAGTGCGCAAAGTGTTGGGGCGAAGAGTAGAATTGTTCTTGGTAAACTCTCGGGAAAACATGCCGTAGAAGAATTTCTTAAAAGCAAGGGAATCCCTGCGACTGAGGAACTTGTGAAACAAGCGCTTGAGGCAATTAAGGGCACAGAGAAGGCAGAGAATATGGAGGAAGTTGTGCTTAAGGTTGCCGAAAAGGCGGGAACTTATTTTCCAAAGAAGGTGCTTATATGAAAAATACGCAGGCGCTAGATTTATACACACTTCACAGGGATTTTTTTAGGTGAGTCTTATGGATGCTGAGCATAGGGTGGCATTAATTCCCGGGGACTTAAACGGGATTACCGTTACCGAGGCAACTGTAAAAGTTGTCGGGGAAATGGGACACTTACTAAAAAACCCCATTAAGCACACACGCTTTGATTATAATGCCGATTACTTCCTAGCAAAAAATATTAAGGAGCTTGGGGAAGAAGAACTTTCAAAGTTAAAACAATTCGACCAAATTTACCTTGGCGCAATTGGGGACCCAACTAAAATCAAACCAGGAATACTTGAAGTTGGAATATTATTAAAACTTAGGCAGGCGTTTGACCAATATGTTAATCTTCGCCCAGTTGTACTCCCAGAAGGAGTTCCAAGTATAATTATTGGAAAAACAAGTAAAGACATTAATTTTGAGATTTGTAGGGAGAACTCAGAAGGACTTTATGTTGATGCGGGTTGGATTGAGAAAAAAGGAACTGAAGATGAAGCGGGATACCAAATAATGAAGTGTACTTACAAAGGAGTTAAGCGCCTTGCAGAGTACGCGGTTGAGAGAGCAAGATTACGAAAAAAGGGCGCAAAACCAATACTTCACTTTGTTTTCAAAACAAATGTATTAACCTATGCAGCTTCTCCTTGGCAGAGAGTATTTGAGGAGTACAAAAAGCGTACGGATATTGAGGCAAGGTATATGCACATCGATAATTTCCTTATGCAAATGATTCTAAAACCGGAACAATTTGATGTTGTGATTACTGAAAACATGTTCGGTGATATTGCTACTGATGCGGGCGCAGTAATTCAGGGCGGAATTGGTTCTGCAGTAAGCGGGAACATTAACCCTACAAAAAATTTTCCCTCAATGTTTGAGCCAATCCACGGAACCGCTCCTGACAAATGGTATGAGACTACTGCGAATGGAGAATATGTTCCAGGGACATTTGTTAAGGAAAAAGTGCAGGAAATGAAGCCCGAAGCGGCTTTCCTCTCCTACGCAATGATGCTTGAGGAGATGGGCGAAAGCACTGCGGCAAGTGCGCTAAAAGAAGCGGCACTAAATAATATTCGCGGGAGCCAGTACAAAACAAAGAAACTTGATGAGCTTGTTAATGATGCAATAAAATTTGTAAAGGAGAGGAAGTAAAAAAACAAAATTAAATATGTATGAAATGGATTTTTGGGGATTTCATGTCAAAAAACACTTTGTATGATAAAGTTTGGAGTGCGCATACTGTTGGAATACTCCCAACCGGGCAAACACAAATCTTTGTCGGAAGGCACTTAATGCATGAAGTTACTTCTCCCCAGGCATTTGAGATGCTTCGTGATAGAAAACTCTCTTCTCCAAACCCAAAATTAGCAACAGCAGTTGCGGACCATGTTGTTCCAACCATCGACCGTTCTCGCCCATTCAAAGATTCGCAGGCAGAAATAATGACGGCGGAACTTGAAAAGAATGTGAAAGAATTTAATCTAAATTATTTCGCGCTTAATTCAGATAAGCAAGGGGTTTGTCATGTCACTTTCCCTGAACAAGGAATAATTTGGCCAGGACAGCTTGCTGTGTGCGGGGATTCCCACACTTGCACTTATGGGGCATTTGGCGCGCTTGCGTTTGGAATTGGAACAACCCAAGTTTCGCATGTTCTTGCAACACAAACAATGGCAATGGAGAAACTTAAAGTCAGAAGAATTAATATTACGGGAAAAATAGGCAAAGGGGTTACCGCAAAAGATGTTGCGCTGCACATTATACGAACACTTAAAGTAAATGGCGGGGTTGGCTATGCTTACGAATTCGGCGGAGAAGTAGTTGATGCTATGAGTATGGATGAGCGAATGACTCTTTGTAATCTTGCGGTTGAGGGCGGAGCGCGCTCGGGATATGTTAACCCTGATAACACTACTTTTAATTACTTGAAAGGAAAACCTTCCGCTCCAAAAAAAGATTTCGATAGAGCTGTGAATTATTGGGCTTCTGTTGCTTCTGCAAGCGACGCGGAGTATGATGATGTGGTTGAGATTAATGTTTCAAAACTCGAACCAATAATTACTTGGGGGGTAAATCCTGAGCAAGGGATAACTGTATCAGAAAAAGTTCCTGCGCTTGATTCTTTTAGTGGCAAGGCAAAAGAAGAGGCGCTTGACGCGTTTAATTACATGGGTATCACTGGCAACCAATCATTAATTGGAACAAAAGTTGATGTTGTTTTCATTGGGTCATGCACTAACGGAAGACTCTCTGACCTTATGCAGGCGGCAGAAATAATTAAAGGAAAAAAAGTGAAAGTAAGAACACTCGTGGTTGCGGGTTCTGCGGAAGTAAAAATGGGAGCAGAGAAACTCGGGTTTGATAAAATATTCAAGGATGCGGGGTGCGAGTGGAGACTCCCTGGCTGTTCTATGTGTCTTGCGATGAATCCTGATAAACTTATTGGAAATCAAAGAAGCGCTTCTACTTCAAATAGAAATTTTAAGGGAAGACAGGGTTCGCCTACGGGAAGAACTCACTTAGTGAGTCCATACACCGCAGCAGCGACCGCGGTTGAAGGCATGTTTGCTGACCCGAGGAAATATCTTTAATGAAAATGGTTTTTGAAGATTAAATGGTGAATTATATGGCTGAATTTGTTATCAAAGAAAATATTATTTCAAGCGTTTCTGGCACCGCAATTCCAAAACCGGCAAATGACCAGAATACTGATGATATAATTCCTGCAAGATTCATGAAGGAAATTACTTTTGCGAATATGGGGAAGTATGCTTACTGTGATGAGAGATTTAAGGATGGAAAAGAAATCCCAATGCACCCATTTAATGATAAAAAATTCCGCGGGGGCTCGATTCTTGTTGCGGGTGTAAATTATGGCTGCGGTTCCTCAAGAGAGCATGCTCCGCAGGCGCTCTACCGCTATGGCGTACGCGCAATAATTGCCGAGAGTTTTGCTGAAATATTTGCGGGCAACTGCGCTTCGCTTGGAATTGTTGGTGTAACTGCCACTGCAAAAGAAATTGCTTCTCTTATTGAATTCATTAATAATAATCCTTCAGAGAAAATTGTTGTTGATCTTGTGGAGAAGAAAGTTAAGTACAAAAGCATTGAAGCTCCAATTGAAATTCTTGAGGGGCGAAGAAGGGCTTTCTTAAACGGAACGTGGGATGCTCTTACAATTCTTCAGCAGAACAAAGAGGGAATCAAAAAAGTTAAGGAAACTCTTCCATATTTGAGGTTTGAGTGATTTTTATGAAGGGAACAGAAAGCATACTAAATGCGCTTATCGCGAATAAAACAAAGCACATGTTTGGTTTCCCTGGAGGGACAGTCATCCCTATTTTTGATGAACTACTTAATTATGAGAAAAACTTGAGGCACATACTTGTAAGGCATGAACAGTGCGCAGCACACGCTGCCGATGGTTATGCGAGAGCTAGCGGGGGAGCGGGTGTTTGCCTTGCAACTAGCGGTCCCGGGGCAACTAATCTTGTTACTGGAATTATGACAGCGTACATGGATTCTAGTCCATTAATCGCGCTCGCAGGAAACGTCCCAACTACCCTCCTTGGTAATGATGCTTTTCAGGAAACTGATATGATTGGTGTCACTCTTCCAATTACAAAACATAATTTCCAAATCAGGAGTGCAAATAATATTACTTCGACAATAAATAATGCATTTACAATTGCGCTGAACGGAAGACCAGGGCCTGTTTTTATTGATATTCCTAAAGACGTTCAAATGAATCAAGTCACAAACGAAAAACCTACACAAAAACTCGGGGGATTTGCTCCGGTTCGTAAGGGACACCCTGAGCAAATCAAACGCGCAGCAAAAATGATTCTTGATGCAGAGCGCCCTGTGATAATTGCGGGTGGCGGAATAATAATTAGTAATGCAAATCATGAGCTCCTAAGAATAGTTGAAGGATTTAACATTCCAATTACAAGTACTTTTATGGGAAAAAGTTGTATTGAAGAAACTCATCCACTATACCTCGGAGTAGTTGGAATGCACGGAAGAAAGACCGCGAATTATGCTGTTGGAAACGCGGATATTATTGTTGCTATTGGTTGCCGCTTTAGCGATAGAATTACTGGAGATGTAAAAACATTTGCTCCTGAAGCAAAAATAATTCATATTGATATTGATTCTGCGGAAATTGAAAAAAACGTGCGGGCGGATTTGCCGATTGTAGGGGATGCAAAACAAATTCTAACAGAGCTTCTTGATGCACTCAAAGCGCACGCAAAGAAAGGGAAGAGTGAGTGGAGCAAAAAAATGGAGAAATTTATTAAAGAATGTGATTGCGGGTTTGATATTTCAAATAATCCAATTGATCCAAGAAAAATAATTCACGAATTAAATAAGGTGCTTGCTCCGCATGATATTGTTACTGCTGGAACAGGACAGCACCAAATGTTTGCGGCACATTTCCTTAAGCGTTCTCTCCCAAGAACTTTTATTTCAAGCGGGGGCGCGGGAACCATGGGGTTTGGTTTTCCAGCGGCAATTGGAGCAAAGGTGGCAAAACCGAATTCAGAGGTATTTGATGTTGATGGGGACGGGAGCTTTGCAATGGTAATGCAAGAACTTGCAACATGCAAAGAAGAGCACATCAAAACAATTCCAATTATTTTTAATAACTCCTATTTGGGGATGGTTCGCCAGTGGCAAGAATTATTCCACAATAAGCGCTACTCAGGAGTTCGCTTGAACCGAACACCAAACTTTGCAAGAGTTGCGGATGCTTATGGATTAAAGGGACTCACGGTTGATCGCGAGAGCGAGATAAATAAGTCACTAAAGGAAGCAATTAAGCATGATGAAGCCGTGCTCCTTGATATTCTTGTAAGAGAAGAATCAAATATTCTCCCAATGTTTGCGTCAGGAACCACGCACACGGATATGTTTGGCGGATGCATTGATGCGAAGGGAAAATTAATTTGAGATGAGGGAATTTGTGAAAGAAAATTATTTGAAAATGAATGGTGAAGAATATGGGTAATGGGAATGGCAACGGAAATGGTAATGGTTCGGGTGAAATGAAGAAGCACATAATCGGGCTTCTTGTTGAAGACCACCCTGGTGTACTTGGGCGCTTAACCGGATTATTCTTGCGCAGAGGATTTAATATTGATACAATTATTGTCGGAAGCACAGCAAAGCCCGGTGTTTCACATATTGTAATCAGCTTGCGCGGGGATGATAAGACACTTGAGCAGCTTGAGAAACAGGTTTACAAAATAATTGAGGTGCTTAAAGTAATTGAACTCTCAAGCGGGAGCGTTATTAGAGAACACTGCCTTGTGAAAGTAAACTCCACTCCACAGACAAGACAGGATATACTTACTTTTGCCCAATTGAATAAAGGAAATGTGCTTGAGGCAAACGCAAATAGTATTTTGATTGAGATTGCTGCGGACCCCGCTAAAATTGATGATTTAGTTGAGGCATTAAAGCCTTTTGGAATAAAAGAATTAAGCAGAACAGGCATTAACGCAATGCTAAGAAAATGACATTTAGTTAGTTAAGGAGGAATTTTGGATGAAAGTATACACAGACAAGGATGCAATTCTTGATGCACTAAAAGGACTCACAGTTGCCGTGATTGGATTTGGTGCCCAAGGAAGAGCACAAGCATTATGCATGCGCGATTCGGGGGTCAATGTTGTCATGGGACTGAGACTTGACGGAGACTCTGCTAAAGAAGCGAAAAAAGAAGGGCTTACTGTTTTATCCATAAGCGAAGCCGCACAAAAAGCGGATATTGTACACATACTAATTCCGGATGAGGTACAGGGAGAGGTTTATGCAAAAGATATTGCTCCGTACATGAAGAAAGGAAAAACGTTATCATTCTCCCACGGATTCAATATTTCTTTCAAAAAAATAACTCCCCCGGCTGATATTGATGTATTAATGGTTGCGCCAAAATCCCCAGGAACTGAGGAAAGAAAAAGATACCTTGAAGGCTTTGGTGTTCCTGGACTACTTGCAATTTATCAAAACTCAAGCGGCAAAGCAAAAGAAAGAGGACTTGCAATGGCAAAAGCGTGCGGATTTACTCGAGCAGGAGTAATTGAATGCACTTTCCAGCAGGAAGTATTTGAGGATTTGTTTGGAGAACAAGCAGTTCTTTGCGGAGGATTATCTGAACTAATCAAAGCAGGATTTGAGACACTAACTAACGCGGGCTATCCTCCAGAAATGGCTTATTTTGAGTGCCTCCACGAAATGAAACTCATCGTTGACCTTGTTTATGAAGGGGGGATGACATATATGCATGATGTTATTAGTAACACTGCAGAATATGGTTCAAGGACAAGAGGGAAGCTAATAATTACTGAGCAAACCCGAGAAAATATGAAACAAATGCTCAAAGATATTGAGTCGGGCAAATTTGCGGATGAATGGATTGCTGAATACAAAGCAGGCTGTCCAAACTTGAACAGAATGAGAGAAGAAGAGAAGAACCACCCAATGGAAGTCATCGGCAGAGAAATAAGGGCCCTGTTCAAAAAGAAGTAATTTTCTGAACGAAACCAATCACTTGTTTGCTTGGTTTCTCTTTTTTATTATTAATTAAATCCTTATTGTGCTTAAGCACTATTTCTAATACCTCATTCTTTTCAGCGCCCTCCAGATATTTTGTGCTTCCGGAGATTTTCATTCCGGAAAAAAACCCTCCAATAGCCTTAAACTTTTCAATAGAACTTACCTTTCCAGTAGATAAAGCGCCTAACCCAGACCAAGTGTTATGCGCTTTTTGAACTCTCAAAGGAATACCCACGGCCTCGGCTAATCTCTTCACATACTTGCACAAAGATGGATTTGCGCAGGCGATTTCAAATTTTGGGTTCTTTCCAGTGTGCCCAATATATCCTTCCGCCGACGCATAACTTCGCAAAGCGGTTTCTTTTTCAAGCAAGGATGATTTCTCCAAATATTTCATGTGTGGTTGTTTCTCTTTTAGAAATTCTGCCCTAGATTGACCATGCGCGGGTTCTGATTTAAATGCACCACATAAATTAAGCAAATCTTTGCAAGCAATTTTAGAAATAAAATAAGTTTTGTAGCAACCGCTTTCATTTGAGTCAAAAAAATAGCCAGAAGGTAATAACTTGTAAGTGTAAAAAACCGCATCCGCAAAAATACTGTGCAAGCTGACACATTTTCCAGTCAGCCAAAAATCTTTCTTCTTGCCAGAGCCATCACTTTGAAGAAGAGGCATTATTATTGCTTTTCTTAAATCAACCCCTTGCTCAACAAGCCCGGGAACAATTTTAGTTAGGGGAAATTTAAGTTTACAAACCTTTTGATAATTGTAAAAAGTTTGTAAAAAGTTAACCACTGGTTTGGAATAAATTGCTCTAAAAGATTTTAGAAAATTAATTCTTATAGCATATCTCTTTAATTTAGGAACTTTTATATACTAGTA
>DYDN01000085.1 GCA_020717885.1 Candidatus Forterrea sp. | reverse complement strand
ACGAGAACAACCAACTAAAACCAAGAGAGGACATTAAATCAGGACAACACAATAATAAAAAGGTTATGATACAATAATTAACGTATGGGAAAAATGCTCTCAAAAGGGCAAGTAAAAAAACAGCATTACCATAACTTGGGTTATAACGACATATTTCGTTTTTTATCCTACCAGCACCAAATAGAACTTATTCTGAGGCTAAAACCAAAAAGAGTTTTGGAAATTGGGGTTGGAAATAAAACACTATCTAATTATTTAAAGCAATCTGGGGTGAACACCATAACTTGTGATATTGATAAAGAACTTAGGCCGGACGTTGTGGGGGACATACTTAATCTTCCGTTTAAGAGAAATGAATTTGATGTGGTTGTGGCTTTTGAGGTACTTGAACATCTTCCCTTTGAGAAATTTGATCAGGCAATAGGCGAAATGCACCGGGTTTCAAAAAGAACAGTAATAATTTCGCTCCCCTACCCCTGCCTTCACATTAGTGCCGCAATAAAATTTCCGCTAATAAATAAGTTAATAAAAAGTCCAATTCCAAGTTTTAGTATAAGAATCCCAAAGTTTTACAAAAACCCTATTTTTGACGGGGAGCACTATTGGGAATTAGGCCAAAGGGGACGCTCAAATAGAGAAATAAAAGAGCACTTGGAGACGAAGTTCAAAGTGCTAAACCAGAGCCACCCTGTTATGGAACCCTACCACGAATTCTTTGTTCTTGAGAAGAAATAAAGTAAAAGTGTGGGCGAGGTAAAAAAGATTATCTTTTTCCGTTAAGACCATAAACTTCTTTCTCAACAAGCTTCATATCAGCATCAACCATTATCTTTACTAAATCCTTAAAAGTTGTTTTCGGGGCCCACCCTAGTTTCTTTTTTGCTTTTGAAGCATCGCCGAGCAACAAATCAACTTCAGTGGGGCGAAAATGCTTAGGAGATGTCTCAACATGCCCATTAATATCCACCCCTGCATATTTTGCAGCTTCTTCTAAGAATTCTTTCACCGTGTGAGTCTCCCCCGTTGCCAAAACATAATCATCTGATTCTTTTTGCTGAAGCATCACCCACATTGCTTCAACATATTCTTTTGCGTAACCCCAATCCCTTTTTGCGTCAAGATTTCCAAGGCGAAGTTTATCTTGCAAACCGTGTTTTATTCGCGCAAGCGAAAGAGTTATTTTTCTTGTAACAAAATTCTCCCCTCTCCTTGGGGACTCGTGATTAAACAATATTCCATTTGTAGCATGCAAACCATAGGCCTCTCGGTAATTCCTTGTTATCCAGTAGCCAAAAACCTTGGCGCATCCATATGGACTTCTTGGGTAAAATGAAGTATTTTCGGTTTGAGGAGTTTCGGTTACTTTTCCAAACATTTCAGAGCTTGAAGCCTGATAAAATTTTGTGTGAGGAGAATGAACACGCAGGGCATCAAGACAGCGCAAAACACCCACCGCATCAGTATCAACTGTGTATTCAGGAACATCAAAACTTATTCGAACATGAGATTGCGCCCCCAAATTATAGAACTCGTCTGGCTGTACATCGCGTATTATTTTTCCTATAGATGCTGAGTCCCCTAAGTCACCATAATGGTTAAGAAAATTTGTTTCATTAAAATAATTGTGGATGTGCTCAATCCTTGAATTGCTAAAGCTGCTTGAGCGTCTTACTATTCCATGAACCTCATACCCTTTTTCAAGCAAAAGCTCGGCAAGGTAGGAGCCATCCTGCCCGGTGATTCCTGTGATAATTGCCTTCTTCATAAAACAAAGAAATCTTAAACAATATATAAAGGTATTGGGGCGAAAGTGAAATTGGGAATTGTTTTAGCAAAAAAATGCACAAGTTTCTAATTAATGTTGGCAAAAGAAATGGCGGAAGCTAATTTTTCAATACTAATCTCAACATTCAATTTTGTATCAGTCAAATTTGCTCTTGACCCAAAAAAATAATAATAATCAAGCCCCACACAATTGCTTAGTGCCCAAAAACAGGCATTAACATACCCCGGGTGAAAGATTTCTATTATTTTCGTTTTTTTTCCGCAGAAAACAAGGTTTGAGAGCGCGGCACCATGGGTTGCGATGATTACTTTTGCGGAGCTAAATATCTTTGCCTGCTCCTCAATACTTTTCCCATTCATTGAAACCGAAACAAAACCAAACTTTGACAAAAAGTTTACAACCTCGTCCTCATTCTCAACTTTCCTTTCCTTGGCTTTTCCTCTGCTAATATACACTCTCTCGTATTTTTTTAAGTAACTCTTCTCAACCGGCTTAAGAAAGGTTTTTCGCAAAAACTTGCACACCATCGGAGTTGGATTCCCGGAGTTAATTGGAAAAGAAGGCACAATTAATTCATCCGCAATGATGTGCATTTCATCAGAAGCGGGAATTATCTGATCCCGCTTTATTCCAATTTTGAGAATGGCTTCCATTTTAATGGAGTTGTTAACGGAATTATCCACACCGACAACAAAATAATTTGGGGCCATCTTCAGTTTTCTAAGAAGTAGAATTCTTGGAATTGTTTCAAACATCCAATGAAAATAATTGTTTGTATTTGAAATAACCGCGACCACCCCAGCATATTGTTTTCGCGGCGGCATTTTATTTTTATAAAAAATCGGGCTTGTTCCTCTCCCCATCAAAGGATTAATTTCCTCAATTACACTTCCATTTGGCGTTATTACAAAGCACTCATTAAATGCAACTCTTGCGCCCTTTATCCTCAAAACAAACCGCTCTCTTGTCATGTAATTTAAAATGCTCGAGAATTTTTTGTGAATCTTCGGCTCAATTGTCTTTGGCAGCTCTCGAAGAATCGGTTCTGTGCCAAGTGCTTTAACATAACTAATGCTTTGACTCTCATCAAAAAGAACCTTCTTTAGCGGGGCCACCTTTTTTGGAAACCCCTTACTCGCTGCACCAATCTGCAAACGCCCCCTTAATGAAATAAAATTATCCAGAATGAGATAGGGGCTTCGCCCCTATGACCCCACTGCGCCTTCGCTCCTCTGCGAGTCTTTTGTGACTCGCAGTATCTCGCTCGGCGCCTAATAT
>DYDN01000084.1 GCA_020717885.1 Candidatus Forterrea sp. | reverse complement strand
TAAGGCAACAAAATTCTCCCCTAAAAACAAAGACTTTCAACAAAGCCACCCCCACTCCAACGTTTATAAACCTTTGGGATTCACTTTTACTTAACAAAGCAAACCCAAAGGTTTGCGTGTGACATAAAACCCAGGGTTTTATGGAATTGTTAAGCCTGATTTTAAGTAATTAGGCCGTTGTTCCCACTTTTTGGGAGCTGTACCACTTCGGTGGCAGGTGTATTGGAATGCGTAAGGATGAAGCTGTGACTGCTCTTGCTGAGCTTGCTAAAATCGCTCAAAAAAGAAAATTCACGCAGAGCGTAGAATTAATGATTAATTTTACCGGCCTTGATATGAAGAAGCCCACTAATCAGGTTAATGTTAAAGTAGTATTACCTCACCCAACAGGAAAGGGTTCAGGAAAAGTACTCGTATTCGCAAAAAACAATGATTTCGCTGATTCAATAAAAGGAAGAGTAGACAAAGTTGTACTTGATAAAGAAATAGAAGCATTAGCAAAAGATAAAGCAAAAATAGGCGAAGTAATGACTTATGACGCAATATTCGCTGAGGGCCCAGCAATGCTAACAGTAGCAAAATACTTAGGACAGCAATTAGCCCCAAAAGGAAAAATGCCTAAATTAATACCATCTTTGAATAGTTTTGATGAGATACTCGCAAAAGCAAGGACACAAATAACTGTTTCAAATAGAAAAGGAAGATTCATGCCTGTAGTACACGCGGTAATAGGAAGAGAAGGAATGAAGAACGAAGAAATGGTAGCAAATATGATTGCAGTATACGACGCAGTGCTAGAAGCATTGCCTCAAAAGAAACAGAATATTAAGAACGCTTATATCAAAATGACGATGAGTCCCCCAGTAAAAGTAGGGGAAACAGCGGGCGCAAACGTAGTGGGCGCGAGTGAACAAGTTCACGGCGCCTCTCGTATGACTCGAGGTGAGAAGTAATGACATCACACACAAGAAAATGGAAGGAAGCAAAACTAGAAGAAGTAAAGAAACTCGCTAAAGATTACCCAGTAATAGCGGTAGCAACACTAGACAAATTACCAGCAAATATTCTCTCAGTATTAAGAAAAAGATTAAGCAAGGACTCAACAATTATAGTAGCAAAAGTAAGGGTACTACAAA
The DNA here is from genome assembly GCA_020717885.1 of Candidatus Forterrea sp. Lineage (GTDB taxonomy): Archaea > Iainarchaeota > Iainarchaeia > Iainarchaeales > JAAZKV01 > JAAZKV01. Next base: position 2,000 of record DYDN01000084.1, on the reverse strand, counting down.
AAGCATTCAAAGAAAGCGGAGTAGATTTATCAAAAGTAGAGGGACAAATAAAGGACAGCGTTCTTGTTATATTCACAAAGAAGAATCCGTTTGAATTATTCTCATTCGTAAAGAAAAACAAGGGTTCAACAGCAGCAAAAGAAGGCGATATTGCTGATATTGATATTTTAGTTCAGGCAGGAGACACAGGGCTACCGCCAGGACCAGCACTCTCAACACTAAAAGCAGCAGGACTTAAAGTTAAAGTAGCAGGACCAACAATCGCAATATCAGAGGACAAAGTTGTAGCAAAGAAAGGAGAAGCAATAAAAAAAGAAGTTGCTGATGTACTCGGAAAACTTAATATTAAGCCAATTAAAGTTGGAATGAAAATCGTTGGAGTACTAGATAGAAACGAGAACATGTACTACCAAGCCGATGTTCTTGATGTTGATGAGGATGAATTATTCAATAAGTTCACTTTAGCATACCAGCAAGCACAGAACTTAGCAGTGAACGCGGTAATATTCGAGGAAGGAACAACCGAATTAATTATAGTTAAAGCAGAGAGAGAAGCAAAAGCAATAGAAAAAGCGATTGCTCCTGCAATAACACAATGATATTTGAGAGGTGAAGGTAATGCAATACGTATACGCAGCTATGTTGCTCCATTCGGGGAAACACGAAGTAAATGAGGCAAACGTTGAAGCGGTGCTCAAATCAGCGAAAGTTGAAGTTGACGCAGCTAAAGTAAAAGCAATGGTAGCATCATTGAAAAACATAAACATAGATGACGCGATAGCTAAAGCAGCAGTTGCTACAGTAGCAATAGCTCCAGCGGCAAGCGCGCATGTTGAAGAAAAGAAAGAAGAAGACAACAAGAAAACAGAAGAAGAAGCAGCAGCTGGACTAGGCGCACTATTCGGATAATTTCCGCATAATTGCGGAAAGACAGAAAGCAGCAGTTTTCTGGAAACCGTATATAGCCTTCACCCAATTGCATGCTTAAAAGTCAGGCACCTGCGGGTGCTTTGACTTTCTCTTTAAGCTAATTCTAATTAGATTTTTGTTAACTACTTAGCAAAAGTGTCTTAAGTAATTCAAAGCTGTCTTAAGTATTTTGTATAAATTTGGAAGAAATTGTTGAAGGTTTGCTTGTATTTGCCAAGCATGAATCTCTCCAAATTCCTTGTGTAGCCATTATCAAAATCCTCAAGCGCTTTTAGGTAAGCCATTCGCTGGCTTTTTCTTATTATTAGCGGAGCATATCCTTCGTTTAGAAGTATTACGTTTATGAGGAATCTTCCAACTCTCCCATTGCCGTCATCAAATGGATGGATTCGCTCAAATTTCCCATGAAAGAGCGCCGCTTTTTTTATTGGGTGCATTGTGGTTTCTTTACCAAGCCATTTTAGCAATTCCTTCATTTCTTCAGCCACTTTTTCAGGCAGTGCTGTTTTTACTTTCCGTCCAACCAAAAAGTTAGGTATTTTTTTGTATCCGGTGCTTATTCCCATATCCCGCACAAGCATCCTGTGCATCTTTATGATATCCTCTTCCGTCGGGCCGAACTTGTTAGTGAGAATTAAGTCAACAATTTTTCTTGAGTTTCGTGTTTCATATATTTCGCGCAAATCCTTGCCTTCAATAACTTTGTTCTCTGATAGAACCATTACAACATCTTTGAGTGTCAGCGAGTTGCCTTCTATCGCGTTTGATTCATAAGTAAAGTTTGCGGTGAATCTGTCCAAAAGATCCTTTTTCTGCGCTTTGGATAATTTGCGCATGATTCTCTTGTAATCCACTTTTGTGGCTTCAATCTTCTCAATCTGTTCGCTAGTGAATATTGAGTCAGTCTTATACTTAGTCAAAGAGTCCTTTTTTAGTAAGTCTTTCTGCTTTAAGTCAAAATAATCCAATAATTCTGGTGTGGTTACTGGTTTCTCAACCATTTTCATTATTTTTCTTATTCAGCGCCAAGAATACTGCGGGGTCTAGCAAGACCCGCAGATGAATTGGCG
>DYDN01000008.1 GCA_020717885.1 Candidatus Forterrea sp. | reverse complement strand
TTCGGGGCTACGTTTTTAAAGCTTGCTTTGCGAGTAATTTGTATTACTTGGTGAGTTTGTTGGTTAGGTTTACTAGATTTGAGATTACTCGTGTTCTTAGCGCAAGAAGCTTGCAGCTTTCTTTAGGTGCGCCTCCTTTAGTTAAAAGAACAGCTGATTTGTCAATGCTTGAGGTTGCTGAAAAAGAGTTAAAGGAAAAGGTTTTGCCTTTGAGTATTTTAAGAAAGTTTCCTAGCGGGAAAATTACAAGAGTTGAATTATACTAATTTGGTGATGGAATGGGTAAGAGTGTTGCTAAGGGTTTAAAGTATAGGGGAGAAGTTTTACTTGAAGAGTTTCCTGAGGAATTCGGAAAAGATTTTGTAAAAAACAAAGCAGCATTAAACAAAATCCCTGAAATGAAGCTCTCAAAAACCACTAGAAATATTCTTGCTGGATACATTGTTAGAGAAGCTAAGAAGAAAGAAGCTGCCAAATTAGTTTGATTTTTCAGCGTTTCTCTAATCTAGTTTGTATATTTTTTCTAATTAGTTCAAACATTAATAAGTATTGAGCACTTCTACTTTTGTCGGTTCATCTAAATCCTTATTTCTTGTTAGTAAATACAAATTGCTGCTCGCGGCGTTCTCAAGTTCCTTATCGTGCGTAATTACAAATACTTGTTCAACGAGTTTTGGCATTTCTTCGCGGAGCATTTCGCTTAACTTTTGCACGGCATTAGAATCAAGGTTGTGCGTTGGCTCATCAAGTATGAGCATGGATAATTTCTTTGTGAGCACAAGCGCAAACGCCATTCTTATGCAAAGAGCCGCAGCACTTCTTTCTCCGCCTGATAGTATCCCCTCTACGCGCACCCACTCGCCGCCTCGGTTCATTACTTGTAAATCATAACCATCCGAAGTGACACATAAGCGCGCATCAGTGAAGTCCTTGTATGGATATACCGCTTGCCAAATGCTTGTCATTGCGCTGTTGATTGTTTGTAAGAGCGATTCACGTAATTCAATTTGTGTTGCAATTAAGCAGTTTGCAAATACCCCTAGTTTCTGCGCCGCTTCGTCTTTTTTCACGCAGCCCTTCTCCTGCTCTTCAAGTGATTTTCTTATTTGCGCGATTTTGCTTATTGTTCCTTCATAACTTTTCTTTAGCTCCAGTTTTGATTTAATTTTTGTCTCGGCAACACTCACGGAGGATTTTTTCATATAATTCTCTTCCCGCACAATTTCAAGTTTCTTTTTATCAAACCCAACTTCAGAGAGTTGCTTTCTAACTTTTGGCAGCTCTTCAATGAAATTCGCGAGTTGTTTCTTTTTCTCTTCGACAGAGAGCGCTTCTTTTTGCAGTGCCTCAAGTTTGTAGCATTTGCTTTTTACTTCATCGCTTTCTTTTCTCAATTTCTCCTTTTCCTTCTCAAGCACAGAGGTTTTCTCTTCAGCGAGTTTCTTTTTTTTCTCGATTTCCTTTATCCATTCAGTTGTTTGTGTTAATTTCTCCGCAAATTCTTTTGTTAAATGTGTTTTGTGTTCCTCGTTTAGTTCCTGTTTGCATGTTGGGCATTTTCCTTTGAGAGAAGAAATTCCTTTTTCCTCATCAAGTATCTCTTTTTTCTTATACTCAAGCACTTTTAAATCGCCGCTGTGCTTTTTTACTTCTTCGAGCGCTTCCTTAAGTGATTTTTCCTTTTCAAAAATCAGTTGTGCGAGTTTCTCCTGTTCTTTTTTCTCCTTTGCGAGCTCTTCTTGTATTTCTTTTAGCGAAATCTTCTCATTCCTTGTAATATCCTCTTTTAGTGAATCAATTCGCGAGCCAATTTTAATCAACAAATCCTCAAGTAGCTTGTTTTGTTTTTCTTTTTCAAGTAGGGTGGAGAAGTCTTTCTCAATTAGCGCAAGTTCTTTTTTGGTTTCAATAATTTCTTTCTCAAGTAAAACAATTTCCTTTTCCCCATTTTTGATTTGTAAAAGCAGTTTCTCTTCTTCATGATTCTTTATTGCGCTTTTTTGTTGTTCAATGTATTCTTTTATTTGTTTGTTCTCTTTGAGCATTTCATTTTGGAGTGTTACTGAGTTTTTTCGTGCTTCTTCATATTTTTCAAGTTCTAAGAGCTCATCAAATTTCTTTTTTCGCTCCCCCGGGCTTAATTTCAAAAAGAAATCCATTTCATTTTGCTCAGCATATACAGCTCTGCTAAACAGTTCGTAATTCAGTCCAAGCAGCATCTCAACTTTTTCATTAACATCTTTTTGTTTTGGCCCCGCAATTAATCTTTCGCCCTCATAAAGCTTAGCCTCATTTGTTCCGTCAGTTTTGATTATTCTCTCCACCCTGTATTTCTTTCCCTCTTGGTCAAAAGTAATACTTGTTTCTGCCCTGCTTTCTGCATTTGGCTTATTCATGATGACTTCTTTTAGCGAGACACTCTTATTTTTCATTGCGGGGAATGTTCCAAAGAGAGAGTAGCTTATTGCGTTTACAACAGAACTCTTTCCTGAGCCCATTACCCCAATTATTACATTAGTTCCTTTGCCGAATTCAAGCGTGGTTTCCTTATGCGTCCTCCAGTGTTTCAAAGTAAGGGAATTAAGCATGCACTATTGTTCCCCCAAAACCCATAAAAATTGTCTTAGGGCGCTTAACCGATATTGTTGTCGGGCAGGGTGCGGGGTATGATGTATTTATGAAAAAGTTTTCAGAGAAGTATGGTTCTGAGTGCCCTCAAAAGAATATTTGTGCAGGGGCATATGATGCGATTCATTTGCTTGCACAGTCAATTGCAAAGAGCGGAACCGAACAATTAGCACTCGCGAATTATTTGAAGAATGTTGATTATAACGGAATTTCAGGGAGAATTAGGTTTGATTCTAATAATGACAGAAAGGATGCGATTTATTCTTTGTTTGTAATAAAAAACGGAGAAGCTATTAAGCAGAACTAAGTTAGAATTTTAACCTGAAAAATTAAATTAGTGTGAGCATTTCTACTTCTGCTTCGTTTATTCCTTCAACTTTTTTAACAGCGTCCTCTAGTTTTGTCATTGCGCCGTCTACTTTATCAGGAATTAAGTATCCTACTCTAATTACTTCTATTCCAAATCCAATTGGCTCTCTCTTTAGGTCCCTAAAAGTTCCTTCAGTTATTTTTCTTAATCCAGCTTCTACTTTGTCAAGGTTCTCGGGGTCGACGAATACTTTGAAGACAACCATCGCGAGTCCCATCTTGTTCACCAAAAATTAGTTGCTTGTGTTTATGGTCCTTCAAATCCGCATTCTTTGCATTTATAAGTTTTAGCAGTTTCTTTGCAGTTAGGGCAACGAACAATAGTGTTCTTATTGCAGCTAGGGCATCGGAATTCTATGTGCCTCATTGTTACAACTTTATTACATGTAGTGCATGTTTTCATTTTCTCACCAGTATAATAGAATCTGCTTCTGGAACCTTTTTAAACATTCTCCCGAAGCAAAAAAACCAAGTGCCACCTCCATATCCGAATTTTTTCTTTTGGACTCTGCTTTTCTCAGCTTAAACCTTTTCCCTTCGGGTCGCTGTTGCTAAAGGTTTAATGCCCCCAAAAGCAGCAGAGCCGTCCACGAAAAAATTCGTTTTTCTGGAGGTGATAAAATGGTTTTTTCAATTAATCAACCCTCTAAAGGGGAGTATTTATCAGTAAAAAGATTGGCAAAGTCCAATCCAGAGGATTTAGATTCAAGGGAGCTTTGGGTTCTCAAAAATTTTTCAGAAGGTGATGAAGATGATTGACGCACCGCCGGCAAGCAACTTCCAAAAAGAAGTTAAACAAAGAACGAAAGTTTCTTTTATGGAACCTTTTTTACCCAAAGAAATGACGCCCGACTTGGCGGAGATTTATGGGATTCATGCGGGGGATGGGTACTTGCAACTCCGCGACAGGAACCGCTTTGTTCTTGAGTTAGATTGTGATGTTGATGAGAAAGCATATTATGATGAACATGTTGTGCCGTTGTTTGAAAAAACATTTAAAATAAATATCACGCCAAGATTTTTTCCACACAGACACACCTATGGTTTCTTTATCTATAACAAAAAGATTTGTGAGTTTATTCATTCGTTAGGGTTTCCTTATGGTGAGAAAACCTATTCTGTAAAAGTGCCTAAGCCGATTTTGCAATCAAATAATATTGAAGTGGCCCGTAGATTTGTCAAAGGGGTATTTGACACTGATGGGACGGTTTCGTTCAGAAGGAGAATACGGCTTAGGGGCAAAAGCGAGAATTCAAAACGGCACACCTATCCTCGTTTGTTGTTGGATGTTTGCTCGCCAGATTTGTGTTTTGGCGTAGGCCAACTGTTAGAACGAATGGAAGAGTTTAGGTTTAGCATTTCTTATCAGAGAGCAAGCGGAAATCATAAAAAGAAATACAAACTGTGCTTAGCTGGCGATAGAAACTTATTGTTTTGGACGCAGGATATTGGTTTCAAAAACAATGTAAAGAACAATCGAGTTTTAATTTGGGAAAGATTCGGATTCAACCCACCAAAATTGAAGCTTAGCGATCAGATTGACATTCTGTCGGGTGGAAAAGACCCAAACACATTCTATACAGATGGTGAGTTGTATTATGAACGAAAAGATTCAGCCATAGCGAGAAACAAGCAATTGTTAAAAGAGTCAATTAAATTAGGCAATACCTAAATATTAAAAACTAAGCATGGCTCTAATTATCTTAAGGGCCTATAGTATAGTGGATTAGCACGAGCGGCTTCGGCGATTTTTTGGAGAAACCGCTAGACGTGGGTTCGATTCCCACTAGGCCCGCTTTAGTTAGTATTCAAATGGATTTCTTCTAAGCTCTGCGTGTGTTGATGCTGTAGCCAATTTTTTCTTTTTCTGAAGTCTCCTTAGGGCTCTTTCAATTGGTTCGCCATTTCTTTCCCATCGCGTTTAACTTTCTCAAGGAACATTTTCTTCGGTCGCACCCACATTTGCCCTGCGGGCATCTCCTTCGCCGCTTCAAGGTGCTTATACACAACAATTTCTTCAAGTGTTTCAGAGTCAAGCGAGATTCCAATTATTTCGCATGTGCTTCCCTTGAAGTGCTTCCAGATTTGCCCGATTTTTATTTCTTTTTCTTCCATCACAATAATCCCTTCTCAAAGTAAATTTTTTTTATGCTCGTTTTTTGCTCAGTCTCTGCCCTAACAAGTGTATATTTTCTTTTTAATAGGTTCGCGAGTTGGGCTTTTCGAGTGCTTCTTGTCTTAATATTTATTTTTTTGTATCCTCTTTTTTTTGCCCATCTCCCTGTATAATCCATAAGTGCAGTCATCGCTTTTTTCCGCCTGTATCTTGGAATTACTCCTGCCCTCCAAATATAAAAAGTGCTTTTGTTAATGGCGTATCCTACCAAATACCCTGCTGATTTTTTGTCGAGTATTGCGACAAGGGGTAGTTTTCTTTTTCCCTTTAGTCGTTCTTTAAACTCTTTGCTGGATTCATTTTTGAATTCGGGAATGTTTTTGTTAAGTTTTAAGATTTTTTCAAGCGTTGTTTGCTTAACAAGGGGCGTCATAGAATCACTCGAATATTTCTTTTCCTTCCAAATACTTCGTGAAGTGTTCCGCAAAAGTTCCTTTGTAGTGTTTGAGTATCTCGCTTTCTGGCAATACTTTTGCATGCGCGAGCCCCTCTTTGAGTCCTTTTTTCTCGTTTTTCTTTGTTTCTTCAACAAATTCCCTTAGTACAAGCGCGGCGCTTGTTTTCTCTCTCTCTGCTTCAATCACAATTCTGCCATTCTCTTCACGAGGACCTGAAATTATTTTTCTTTTGCGAGCTAAAAACTTTTTCACATTCTCCGCATCAGTTGCGGGGGGACCAAGCACTTTTTGAACTTTTGGAAGAGTGAGTGCATTTAGTTCGTACATGAAAAATATTTTTTTCTCATCACTCCATAGAGCGCTCCTCTTAATAATAAAATCATTTTCCTCCATGTGTGTTGCTGCTTTTCGTAAATATCTGCGTAATTGCCCCCAAACAAGGTCAGGCAAAATATTTGTCGGGAAATCCGCTTCAATTACAATAAATTCTCTCTTGCTCAGCGCCTCCTTTACTTTCTCAACACTCCACTCATCAAGTTTGTTCCCAAAAAAGAATTTCTCGCTTGGGTTCTTCAAGAACTTTTGTGCAGCAAGTATCATTTTGTTGTATTGTTCAACCGAGAGTGCGCTTGCGACATTTCGATTCTCATCAACCGAATCAATTAATACAAGCGGGGCAATAAAATCCTCGCTTACATCCCGTTTAACTTTTTCAATTTTGATTACCGTTTTTTCTTTCCATTTTGAAATCGCTTTTATTGTTTTGTCAAATGAACCATAATACAAAACTAGTAGCTCAACCCCATATCCTGGAAGCGCCTGATTTTTTAGGTCCGCCCCATATGCCCCAATTCCCTTCAAGAATTGTTTGAGTAATCGTGTCTCTTGCCTTTGTGAAACCTTCATTCTTTTCAGCAAATATTTGTTGTGAAATGGGGTTCTATCAACCGCACTTTGTTTTTCCGCGCCGCTTGAGACAACGTATCCCGGAACTATTTCAACTTCGAACCCATTTATCTCTCCGCGTATGTATGGGTGTTGTGAATATGCAGTCTCCCATTTGTGTCCTTTGAATACTTCTTTTCCAATGCGTAGTCCCTCTTCCTCAAGCTCGTGTGCGCTTAAGTTTTTATCAAACATTACAAATAGATCAAGATCCTTATCTCCCGTAAGGTGTGTTCCGCGTGCGCTACTGCCACACCACTCAAGGTGGGAGTGCTTTCCTTCCATTTTGTTGACGTTCTTTCTTATCAAATCAACAAGTTTTTTCTCTTCAACAAGTTCCTTCTTTGAGGGAGTAATTTTTTTGAGTATTCTTGAGTAGAGAGCTTTCATTAAAAATCACTTTTTTAGTCACTTAGTTTCTTTGAGTAGATTATTATATTACTTTCTTTTATATATACTCAATGCCTGTGCTCTTTTCAAAAGCCTTGGCAGTAAGTGATTTTGATGCGTTTTACTGAGGTTAAGATGAAGAAGCTTGCGAGTACGCATTTAGCCGAAATTTACCAAGGATTGTCCTCTAACTTTTATGAGGTAAAACAAGCAACTCTCTCAGAGAAAGAGAAAGCATTTGCAGATTTTTTAATTAAGGATATTCAGAGGGGCTCATCATTTAAGGGAAAATTTGAGGGGGTATCAAAGGATTTTTTTGATGGGTTTGGTGAAGCGGTAATCCCTATAGTTGAGATTAATAGTCTTTCACAAAAAATGCCTTCAAAACAGGTATTTGTTGAGCTTTTGGGTGCAATGATTACGAATGCTTCAAAAGTTGATTTTATTAAAGATAAGGAATTCTTTTCCGAGTATGTTTTGTATAATTCAGTGGGCCTCAAACAGCTTGCTTTTTTTTCGCTTGATGATGATTTGGAAGAGTTAATGGTGAATGGGCAAAACTCGGTATTTGTTTTTCACAAAAGGCATGGTATGTGTAAAACGAACGTTTCAATTGGGGAAAAGGATTTGGATAATTTGATTCAAAAAATTGCTTCAACTATTGGGAAAGAATTTAATCAAAAGAATGCTCTCCTTGATGCGCGTCTCCCTGATGGAAGCAGAGTTAATGCTACTCTTCCAGAGCTCTCTCCAACAGGAATTTCGCTGACAATTAGAAAATTTTCTCCAATCCCACTCACTATCCTTGATCTCATTGAGAATGGTACACTTAATTCTGAAGCCGCGGCGTTCTTGTGGACAATGGTTGATGGTATTGGCACATATCCTCAGAATATTCTGGTTGCGGGCGGCACCGCTTCAGGTAAAACAACTTTTCTAAATATTCTCTCAAATTTTGTCCGCCCAAATGAGAGGATTGTTTCAATTGAGGACACAATTGAGCTTGCGCTTCTTGCAAGAGAGAATTGGGTTGCGCTTGAGGCGAGGAATTATTCTGGTTCAGAGATTACAATGGATGCTCTTCTAAAAAACTCTATGCGTATGCGTCCTGATAGAATTGTCGTGGGGGAAGTGCGCGGGAGTGAAGCACTTACTTTATTCACCGCAATGGATACTGGGCACCAAGGCTGCTTAGGCACAATTCATGCAAATAATTCAAGGGAAACTTTAGTAAAACTTCAGGAGCGTCCGCTTTCAGTTCCGCAGGCAATGCTTCCGCTGCTCGATTTTATTGTAATTACTCAGCGCCATTATTCAAAAGAAAAAGGGATGCAGAGGAGAGTAACGCAAATAGTTGAACTCTCAAGGATGGAGGATAAGGTTCTTTCAGGAACATTATTTGATTTTGATTCAAAGCATGACACAATATTTAGAACAGAGATTCAGGGAAGAGTGCTTGAGGAAATGGCTGAGCAGAACTCAATGACAAAGAATGAATTAAAAAAAGAAATTGAGGCGCGTAAGAGTGTGCTTGATTGGATGATTGCGCAAGGGATAAGAAAACCGCTTGAGGTTCTTGAAGTTATTGATAGTTATTATTTTAATCCTGAGAAAGTTCTTTCAACTATTTCTGGTTTGCAGTAATTTTTTTTTAGGTTTCTTTCACTCAAGCATATTTTTTGCTTCTTTCGCAAGTTTTTTTATAAGTTCTTGGTTCTTGCCAAATTTTTCATTTGCTTTTTTTATTAAATATTTTAAGTAGTCCTCGCCTGCGCACATTTTTCCTTCCTTTATCGGTGCGTTTATGTTTTGTGTGCCAAGCATCTCAACAATAAATTTTCCGTCCTTTGCTACTTTTATTCCTGCGCGCTTAATTCCAACTTTTTCACAAAGAATTAGGGCTTTTTTTGCACTCTCTAGGTTATTTGCCCCGAGGTGGAGTATTAGTGGTTCCTGTTTGAACCAAAGTACGTCCCCGTTAAATGCGCGTACTGCTTCAAGTACTTCTTTTACACTTACTTTTCTGTGCCACTTGCGGTAGAATGCGCTTTCTTGTTTTGTTTCTTCTTCTCCAAGTCCGATTAGTGCTATTCTTCCGGCGCAGGAGCTGCTAGTAAAGTAATTTTTTGTTTTTTCCACATAGTCGCATAGTGGAATAAAATCCTCATCCATTCGTCCCAAGGATTTTGCTTCTTTGTATGTTTTTGAGTGATGTTTTTTTGTCATCATAAATCGGCTTTTCTCTTCAAGGCAGCGTCTTTTTTCCTCATTTTGGTTTTTTTTTTCATTTGTGTTCATGAGAATAACCTTTATATTTCATTCTTTTATTAATTACTCTGATTTAACATGTTTAAAAAAGCATTTATTTTGGCGGCATTGTTGTTGCTTCTCTCCTCAAGCGTTTTTGCGGTAAGGTTAATTGACCCTATATCAAAAGAGCTTTCCATTTCAGAGAATAATTATGTGGGCACGGTTGCTGTTGGAAATACAATTGAACTTATTTTCTCAAAAGAGCTTACTGATAAGTACGAGTCAATTGAGCTCGTTACAGAGCTTCCCAATGGATTTACTTCATCCACAAGAAATGAACTTGAGTCACTAAAGCTTTTCATTTCTGTTCCTCTTGACACAATTGCCGCGGATTATTCAATAAGCGTTGTTCTTTCTGGTTCAAAGAGAAGTGATAGGGTTTCACTTTACTTTACTGCTGTTAAGGGTCAATTAAAGGTTTCTCCGTCTGATGTTGTAGAGCAAATGGTTAATGTTGATTCTCCTGCTGAATACAAAATATTTTTTGTAAATCCTACTGATGCGGATGCTTCTTTTACAATTTCGCCTATTCTTCCCGGTAACTGGTTAAGCGCTAATGCTTTTGCGCAGAATGTTTCAACTGATGATTTGCACAATATTATAGTGGTTGTTCCAAAGGGGCAGAAAGCGGAAAAATCTTTTTTTATTTACCCGAGAATTGAGGGGATAAAAGAATTCAAAACCGTTGTTTCATTTGAGGATACACAAAAAGAGTTCAGTTTTGCCGTTAACGCAAAATCAACTTTTAAGAGCAAAATGGAAGCGGTATTCTACGGTCTTCCGTTCTATTCATTCTCATTAATGCCGAGTTATTATGCAAACGGTCTGCTTTCATTCTTATTTAACTAGATGATCTCTTTAGTGCTCTTCACTGCAAGTTTTTTAATTTGGGTGCTAGGAATATTATTTTATGATTAAAACCCATCCTAAAAAGAATTTTTTGTTTGCAAAAAAGCTTCTGGGGGAAATTTCTTCTGGAGAGGTAAAAACCCAAAAAGAGTTGAATCAGCGCGAATTCTTTTGGAGTAAAGAACTGGGGTTATCGCATATGCCTTCTCACCCATTTATTCTTGCTCAAACAAAAAAACCCACAAAAAAAATGAAGGAGCTTCTTTCAATTAAGCCCACAAGAAGCATTTCAGGGGTGCAGGTTATTGCGGTAATGCTTCCTCCATTTCCCTGTCCGGGCGAGTGTATTTATTGCCCCAGTGCAATGGAAGATAAAACCGCGCCAAAATCATATACAGGGCATGAACCAAGCGCTCTTCGCGCCCAAAGATTGGGGCATAATCCTTACAAAATTGTTTCAAATAGAATTGCTCAGCTTGATATCACGGGGAATCACGCAAAGAAGATTGAATTAATTTTTCAGGGAAGCTCTTTTACCGCGATGCCAAAGAAACAGCAGGAATTAATTGTAAAAAAATCTCTTGACGCGATTAATGAGAAAAAGTCAAAATCTCTTTTAGCGGCAAAATTACTTGCTGAGCACTCAAAGCGCAGGTGTGTCGGGATTACTTTTGAAACACGCCCTGATTTGTGCGGCAAAGAAGAAATTAGGCAATTGCTTTCGCTTGGCGGAACAAGGGTTGAGCTTGGGGTACAGAATCCTGATGATGAGATTTACAAAAAGGTTTGCAGAGGGCATAGTGTTCAAGATGTCACTGATTCAACTCAACTCCTAAAAGACTCTGCATTCAAAGTGCTTTATCACTTAATGCCTGGACTTCCGGGGAGTACTTATAAAAAAGATTTAAAGAATTTTAAAATGATTTTCTCTGACCCGCGCTTTAAACCGGATATGGTAAAATTTTACCCCTGCCTTGTGATTAAGGGCAGCGAACTTTACAATGATTGGAAGAGTGGGGATTTTGAGCCGATGGGGGAAGCCGAAGCCGCAAAGCTACTTGCAGAAATAAAGTCCGAGGTCCCCAAGTGGGTTCGTGTTATGAGGGTGAATCGTGATATTCCTAGTACAGTAATTAGCGCGGGAGTAAAAAAAACTAATTTGCGTCAAATGGTTGAGGAAGAGCTACACAAAATGGGGAAAAAGTGTAATTGTATTCGATGCAGAGAGGCGGGGATTGTTGCGCGCGAAAAAGAAGTTGATGTTTCTAAAGCAAAAATACAAAAAGAGTTTTATGATGCAAGTGGCGGAGAGGAAGCATTTATTTCGGCAGAATCAAAGGACGCTTTATTTGGGTTTGTGAGGTTGCGAAAACCTACAGAACCATTCTTAAAAGAAATTACGAGCAAGACAGCGCTCGTTCGCGAGCTTCATGTGTTTGGTAAATCTCTTGCGTTAGGAAAACATGATAACGAGAGCCCGCAGCATAAGGGCCTTGGAAAAGAATTAATGCAGGAAGCGGAGAGGGTTGCAAAAGAAAAGTTTGGTGCGAATAAAATGGTTGTAATTTCTGGTTTAGGGGTTAAAGAGTATTACATTAAGAACTTTAAGTACAAAAAAGAAGGGACTTTTGTTTCTAAGCGCATTTAGCCCCCGTGCCTTAAGCCAGCAATTCACTTACTTAAAGTTTAAATTCTCCCCCGTGCTTTCTAAGTCAAGTGGTTTCATGTTCGAGTTAATTTTTATTGCGGTAATTATTGTCTTAGTCATCACCCTCGTGATAATTCTCAAGTTTTTCTTCAGCATGAAAGCCGATTATGATTCTCTGCGTTTTTCAAAGCAGTCCCAGAGCGTAAAGTATGGCCAACTCACAGAGCAGTGGCTTCCTTTTTCAAAGAATTTTCCGTTCAACTCGCAGAATTTTCGTTTTATCGGAAAACCCGTGGATGGTGTTTGCTTTGAGGATGATAAAATTGTTTTTGTGGAATTTAAAACCAACAAGTCTCAGTTAAGCGAATCCCAGAAGAAAGTAAAGGAACTCGCGAAGAATAAGAAAGTTGAGTGGTTTGAGTTAAGGGTTGAGTAAATATTCGTGTAGTGTTAATGCTTACTCCAACTTGTATCTTAGTGTCGCAACAGCCCCGCCAAAGCCCTGAATATTTTTTTCCTGCGGGTTGCGGGCGGAAATTATTTCGACTTCACACTTATATTGTTCTGCAAGGTCAAGTATACTTTCCGCTTCTTTTCGGTTTTGCATTAAAAGTGTCTCGGAGATTATTACTCTTTCAACTGCCCCAAGCGTAATCGCCCTTTTTACTTCTTCTTTTCCGTACTCCGCTTTTCCTTTTGCGAGTACCGCCAAAAAGTCCTCAATTATTTTTGATTCTTTGCTCATTTGTAATTGTTTTTCAATCGCCTCAAGTTTTCCTTGGCTTAGTAGTTCCTTAAATCCGGTTTCTCCTGTCGAGTTAGTTGATTCAATTAGCACGGAAGGAAACCCTTTTGTTTTTTTATCATCAATAAATTTCTTCAAATTCTCTTTTACAAATCCTGGGCCCGCGAGGAGTATTTTTTTTGGTTCAAGTGATTTAATTTTGTCAAATACTTCATCAAAGTACTCGCTTTTTTCCCGTGTAAATCTTTTTCCCCGTCTTTTTTCCTTCACAATCGCTTTTCTGCTGATGGAGTAATTATTCACAAACGCAAGTTCTGCCGCTTCATCATCAAGAAGCACAACAAGTAATTTTGATGTTGCTGCTGTGGCCTCAGCTCTTTTCAGTCTGTCAATCTGCCACTGCTTTAACTCAGTTTTTCTTATCTTTATTCTCTCCCCAAGCGGTATCTCAAGGCTGTGGTGGCTTTTGAGCTCAATGTATTCCTCAGGTTTTCCTGAAAGGATTACTCCGTTTATGCGTAAGTTCTCGCTGTACTCTTGAAAGTGTACATCAGTTACCTCAAGTTCAACAAATATCTTAATTCGTATTGCTTTCTCCCCTTCTTTGCTTGGCTTTATTTTTCTATCCGAGGATCCGTAGACGATGTCGCTTTTTGCAAGTATTTTTTCAAGGTGCCAAAGATCATCAAGGTTCTCAGGAACGCAGGAAATGATGTTTTCCTTTCTATCAATTTTAAGGATTTTCATATAGTTTTGCTGCCCGGAAATAGTTTTAAACTGGATTTATTATAAATTCTGTCCCTATGTTGCGCGCAAAAAGGTCGAAAAAAGCTAAGCCGAAAGCAAAGCGGTTTGTTAGAATAGTTGAGGCTGTTGTCTCTGATTCTAGGGGAAGAGTGCTTGTCCTTAAGAGGAGCGGGAATAATACTATTTATGTGGGGAAGTGGCAGTTTCCGGGCGGAAAGGCGCGGGTTGGAGAGGGCGCAAAGCAGGCAATTAAGAGAGAAGTTTTTGAGGAAACAAATTGTGAATGTGTTTCTCTAAAACAAATAAAACGTTTAACCTTCTCAGAGTATTTTAGAGGAAGGGTTTCTGTTGTTGAACTTGTAAGTTTTTCCTGTAAATTAAAAGGAACAATCTGCTTGAGCAAGGATCACTGTGAATATAAATTTATGAAAAGTAACGGGCCTTTGAAGAGAATCCTTGCGCCTATTTCAAAGAAAGTATTTTTTGATTAAAAAGTATATCTTAAGCGTAGTAATTCCCGCTTTCTTTTTGTTCCCTATCAAGTACCGAATCATGCTTATTTATTCGGGGGCGTTTTGTATCTTTATCTCTGCGCAGAGTAATATCTAAATTCTTAAGGAGCAAATTCATTCCTTCATCAACCCCAAATGGGCCTTCTGCGTTTCCAACTTTTGCAGGCTCTCCAGTGAAGACCATTATTTTGTCACTTAAGTAATCAATGAACGCAAGATCGTGGTCAATTACTAGTGCGGAGCAGTCAGTGATATCAATGTGATTCTTTATTGCTTTTCCAACCGCGAGTCTTTGCTCTACATCCAAATATGCGCTGGGTTCATCAAGCAAGTAAAGATCAGCTTTTTTGCTTAGGCAAAGTGCGATTGATACTCTCTGAAGCTCTCCGCCCGATAAGTTCTTCGCTTTTTTCTCAAGCAGTTCCTCTAGTTCAAGTGGCCGAAGAATGCTTTGTCTTATTTCGGGAATTATTCCGCTTTCAAAGAGTTCGGTAACAGTTTTTTCTCCGGTGTACGCAATGTACTGCGGTTTGTATGAAATTTTTACCCCTTTTTCAATTTCGCCTTCAATAGGTTTTATTTCTCCGGCGAGTATTTTCATAAAAGTCGTTTTTCCTATTCCATTTGGGCCCACTACGCCCACGATTTCATTTTTCTTTATGCGATTCTCGCGTGCCAACAGCTCAAATGCCCCAAGTTTTGCTTTTAGTGTTGGCCACTCTGCAACAATTTCTTTTCTTTCACGTTTGTCCTTTCTCTGTTTTGAAAAGAAATCTATTTCATAATCCCTGAATCGATAGTTTTCTTCTTTTGAGTATCCTTCAAGGTAAGTGTTTATTCCTTCTCTATTCGTTTTCACTTGGGAAACAAATCCGTACACGCGCGGTTTTCCGTACATAAGCGTTACATAATCACTCAAATAATCAAGGAGTACTAAATCATGTTCAACAACAAGCACTGCAGCTTTTTCTGTGAGTGAGTGAATAAAGCGCGCAGCGCGAAGTCTTTCTTTAATATCAAGAAAGGAGCTTGGCTCATCAAAGAAATATAGTTCCGCGTTTTTTAGTCCGGTTGCGGCAATTGCAACTTTTTGAAATTCCCCCCCAGAGAGTTCCGCGGCTTTTCGCTCAAGTAGTCCCACAATTTTTAGTTCCTTTGCTACTTCCATTAATCTCTTATCATCATCAACTTTTGAGAGTAGTTCCCGTACTGTCCAAGTAGCCTTCATTGATTCAATGTTCTGCGGTTTTACCGCAACTTTTATCGCTTTTGCATATAATCGTTTAAAGAAATCCTGTGCTTCTTTTCCTTTATAATATTCAATTACTTTTTTTTCATCAGAGTTCTTTTCGCCAAAATTTGGGACAATTGCTCCTGAAAGTATTTTTACGATTGTTGTTTTTCCTATTCCGTTTCTTCCCACTATCCCAAGTACTTTTTTTTCTTTTGGTACAGAGAGCCCGTGGAGGCGAAACATATTTTTTCCAAAGGAGTGTATTGGATTAGTTAAATTAAATGCAATATTTACTATACTTATTGCTTTGAAGGGGCACCGGTTTTGGCATATTTCGCATCCGATGCAAATATCCTCTGCAATTACTGGTTTTTGCAAAGGTTCATGTACAATGCATTTTTTTCCTGTTCGATTAACTGGGCAGACTTTTTCGCACAAATAATTTCCGCAGTGGTCATAGTTGCAGTTATCATAATCAATAACCGCTATTCTTTTTCTTGAGTTCATATTAATTCTCGTTTTGCAAATCAATTTAAAGCTGTGCTTGCTAGTTTTCAATTTTTTCGTATAGTCATGGTTTTTAGTATTCCTATTGAGAGGGTCTCTTCTCCTTTGATTATGGTTGCACTACAGTTAAAATCCATTTTTACATAGTTCAAATCAGTGGCCTTTTGTGGATAGTATGGGGTTTGTTTTGTACAGTTAAGATAAGTAAGGTCCTTTCTTGCTAGGAGGGCTGAGGCATTATCGTCAACCCACCCGAGCGGCAATAATTCGCTTGAGCGTAAGTTATAATCGTGTGCAATTATGTTAAGTGTTGTCTCGTATGTGCTTGTATACGTCTTTATTTGTGGAAGTATTTCCTTAAACGAATAACTACTTTTTACTTCATAATTAGCGCTAAGTAGTATTGCTGCACAAACAACCATTCCGAGCACTAGTACTATTCCAAGAAATCCCTTAGGGTTCATTTAATCCACCTGCAGATTATTTTGTCACTAAAAACCTTTGTTGCTGGAACATATATTGTAATTTTTGAGCAGTATTGCTGCTGGGTGTCTGAAGTCACAACTTGTCCTGGGAGGTTAAAGTATAATGCTGCGGCTTCTTGACTTTGTGCTTGTATTTGCAGGGCATTTGTTTTTTGTATATAATTTCCTGTTGAGAAGTAAAGCGTGCTAAGAATTGTGAGTACTATCATAAGTGTTGCAATTGCCTCTATTGAGAAAATAAATCCTTTCATTTAGCCACCTTCACAGTCATTGTGTAAATTTTTAGAGTGGAGCTTGAGCAGAAATTTCCTTGCGTGGTTCTTATGCAATTATTAAGATCAGAGTATGTTGGGCGAGGAAATGTAACGCATCCGGCTATGTTAAGATCAATTGAAACAACATTATTTGAATCAGTAATGCTGTCATTTATAATTTTTTGACTGAGCAAAGTTCCACCATTTGCAAGATCACGAAAACTAATATTCGCGTTGTAATCTTTTAATCCGAGGCGGTTTTTAAAATCGCTCTCGCTTATTTTTGATGCTTTGTTTAAATCTATTGAGTACGCAAGTTCAAGTTCCCTGATGTTACAGTCATAGTCTGGGGAATTTACAAGTGCGATTGCAGCGCTTTGTGTTTTTTGTTTCATTACCTCGTATAATTGTGTTTGTTTTTTGTTGTAAAAATTAATTTCTGCGGCCGCGGTGAGGAGCCCAAATGCCATTATCACAATAACAGTTGCAATTAAGAAATCAATAGAAAACATTTGCCCCTTATTCATTTCGAACCACCATTATTCCAGTAGTGCTCACATTAGTGACATCAATTACAATTCTTTTTGAGTAGCCAAAATAACTATTATAATCAAACACTTTTCCAGCGACAGTTATTCTTCCGTTTAATTTGTTTTGGTCAAGGATGCTCATGGTTGGATACGCATTTTTGTTAGTTTTGTTTTCATCAAGATAATTTATTTTTTGCATTTTGTATTGCATGGAAAAGTTCATGTCTGAGATTGCCTGAGCTGTTGTGAGCAGGTTTGCAGTATTCTCAACAATTGAAACGAGCTGCTGTTTCACAAGGAGTTCATCCTGTGCCCGTTTTTCATTAGTTATTACATATCCAAAAGAAGTCACAAGTACTATTGCTGTGAGAAGGGCTAAAAGTAAATCAAGGCTTATTTGGGCTTTTTGCATGCAAAAGTAATGCATTTACGAGGTTTTAATTTTTCTGTTAGGTGTGGCGGTGTAGAAATCCTATTGGATTTCTAGGTAAAGCCAAATTTTTATGATTCGTCCGATGTGTTCAATATTGTATGCTAGTGCTTTGATTGTCACA
>DYDN01000007.1 GCA_020717885.1 Candidatus Forterrea sp. | reverse complement strand
TAGGAGTACAAACTCCTATTTATTCCTTTATAAAGGATTTCTACAAAACCGGGGACGAATTTTAACCAAATGCGTCATTTAGCCCTATTTAGCGCATTTATTGTATGTGCTTAATTACTTTCAAAATTTCTCACATTCTTAACTTTTTTAACCACTTCCCCGCACCCTTTTTGCATGAGTAAATTGAGTGCGCTTCTGCTTGATGTGTCTTATGAGGACGACAGCACGAATTCAGTGCTCAAAATATTTGTAAAAGAGAAAAAAGAGAGTTATTGGGTTTATGACACTAGTTTTCACCCGTACTTTTATGCAATCTTTTATGATGAAAAAGAAATTGAGAAAATAAGGGGAATGAAATTTGGGGAAGAAAAGTTCTCGGTGCTTGAAATAAATGAAACGAACATGGTGGCGCAGGGGAAGAATGTTCACAAAGTGGTTTTTAGAAAAGTCTCCCACTTAGTGCAAGCGAGAAAGGATTTCCATGACATTGGAATAAAAAGATTTGAGTACGATGTTCCTTTTTCAAAAAGATATTTGCTTGATTATGCGCTTGAGCCTGGAAATTTTGTTGAAATGGAACTTGAAGAAGTAAAAACCCCAAAAGGAAAAATTTATGAAACAAAAAAAGGAGAGGTAAGAAGAGAAATAAAATCAATAAAAAAAATTGATGGAGATTTTGATGAAGTCGCGGTAGTTGGGGCGTTTGACCTTGAAACATGGTCAGGAAAAAAGTTTGAGGTTGGGGCGGAACCAATACTAATGGCGTCAATTTATTCTGATACTGAGCAGAAAGTGTATTCCTATGAAACAAAAAAAGTAAAAGGAATGGAACTGCTTACTAGTGAGAAAGAACTCGTTGACACTGTGACAAAAAAGATTAATGAATTTGATTTTATTGTAACATATAATGGAGATAATTTTGATTTTCCTTACATGAAAAAAAGAGCGGATAAACTCAAAACAAAATTCTTAATTAATGGGGAAGAAATTAGGGTAAAACGCCACGGGCTTGATAATGCTGTGGAACTAGAGGGAAAACAGCACATTGATGCGTACCAAATAATGAAACTCTTACAAAGGACTGGCTCAGTTAACACGGTAAAACTTGACCTTGAAAGTGTATCAGAAAAAGTATTTGGGGTGTACAAAGAAAAAGTTTTCCCAAGCGAAATAAATGATGCTTGGAAAACGGGTGACGCGAAGAAACTCTTGCGCCTTGTGGATTATAATCTAAAGGACTCCGAAGTCACTTACAAAATCGCAAAGGATTTTTTGCCGCTATTTATTGAAATTTCAAAACTCACTTCCCAAACCCTCGCTGACACCACACGCGCCACAACCTCGCAAATGGTTGAGAATTTATTAATGAAAGAGGCGCACCTTCGCTGTGTTATTGCGCCAAACAAACCTCATGAAGGGGATGTGAAAACTAGAACCGAGAATCCAATTAAAGGGGCGTTTGTAAAAGAACCCTTAGCGGGCTTGCATGAGCAAATCGCGGTGCTTGATTTTGCCTCACTATACCCAAGCATAATTATTAGCCACAATATTTCCCCCGAAACATTAAATTGCACGCATGCTGAATGCAAAAAAAATATTTCAAGTGACGGTACATATTTTTGCACAAAACAAAAAGGGCTTTTCCCGGAAATAATTGAAAGACTGCTTAAGCAGAGACTAAAGTTAAAAGCGGAGTATAAGAAAAAGAAAAAAGAAAAAGGAATTGATGATAAAATTCTCTTCGCAAAACAATGGGCGCTAAAAATAATTCTAAATTCCATTTATGGGTACTTGGGTTATGCGCGGGCAAGATGGTACTCACGCGAATGCGCTAGCGCAGTTACTGCACTAGCGAGGGAATACATTCACAGCACGATAAGCAAGGCGGAAAAAGCAGGGTTCAAAGTTTTATACGCTGATACAGATTCAAATTTTCTGCTAATGGGCAAGAACACAAAACAGGATGTGGAAAAATTTACGGAGAAAGTGAATAGTGAACTGCCTGAGGGAATGGAGCTTGAAGTAGACGGGTTCTATAAACGCGGATTATTTGTCACAAAACGCGAAGGCGGGGCGGCGAAGAAAAGATATGCGCTAATTGATGAAAAGGGGAATTTGAAAATTGTTGGGTTTGAGTATGTTCGAAGGGATTGGTGCAATGCGGCAAAAGAAACGCAGAAAAAGGTAATTGAACTTGTGCTAAGCCAGGGAAACCCTGAAGAAGCGGTGAAATTTGTCCGAAAAACAATTGAGGAACTAAAGAAAGGAACAATGCCAAAAAAAGAACTTGCCATAATGACGCTCCTTCAAAGAGAACCAAAAGACTATGATTCAATTGGACCGCATGTGGCTGCCGCAGAGAAAGCAATTGCGCGCGGAAAACAACTTGGAGTGGGATCGATGCTCTCATTCATTATTACAAAGGGCGCGGAGAAGGCAAGTATTTCTGATAAAGCAGAGCTTGAGGAATTTGTTGAAGAAGGAAATTATGATGTGAATTATTACATTGAAAACCAAGTATTGCCTGCCGTGATAAGAATAATGCAGGAACTTGGGTACTCGCGCGAGGACTTACTTCAGGGCGGGAAGCAGACAGGGTTAAGCGCGTGGGGCTAGAGATAATCGCTTTTAATGATTTTAAAATAAAAAACGCATTTTTAACACTTACTTCAAAGGGAATTAATTATGGAAACAAAAGTCTTGAATAATTACAAAAAAGCCGCTACGGTTTGGAAGAGCGCGATTAATATGGCAGAGAAGAAAGCAAAAGAAGGAGTGCTTTTACTTGAACTTGCTGAGCAAGTGGAGAAACTTATTGTTGAAGAAGGCGCTGCCTGCGCATTCCCAATAAATTTAAGCCTTAATGAAGAAGCCGCGCACTTTACTCCAAAGTGGAATGATACAACTGTGCTAAAGAAAACTGATTTATTGAAGATTGATATTGGGGTGCATGTTGAAGGATACATTTGTGACGGTGCGGTGAGTGTGAATCTTGATAATGCCCATGCAAAACAAATTGAAGCAAATGAATTAGCACTTGCGAATGCTATAAGCGTTGCGGAGTTCGGGAAACCTGTGGAGAGAATGGGGGCTGAAATTGAGAGAACACTAAAAGAAAAAGGATTTAACCCAGTTTACAATTTGGGCGGGCACGGACTTGGGGAATATGATATACATTCTTCTCCCTCAATACCAAATCATGCACGCGGAAGCTCGCAAAACCTTGAAGAAGGAGCAATTGCGATTGAGCCATTCGCATCCACTGGGCGCGGAAACGTAATGGAATCACAACAAGTAGAAATATTTTCAATTGAAAAAAAATTTGGGGTACGAAATCCATTCGCGCGCAAATTAATTGAACTCGCAGGGGATTTTGGGGAATTGCCATTTGCTGAGAGATGGCTCCGCAAAAAAACCGCTGCTGCTAAAATTGAAGATTATCAAGTCACAGTTGGATTAAAAGAATTAATGAAAGCGGGCTGCTTTCATACTTATCCAGGACTACGTGAAAGCGCCCGAAGCACGGTAACGCAAGTTGAGAAGAGTCTAATTGTGCTTGAAGAAAAGACGATTGTGCTTGGGGAATAGCTTTTATTAGATGCCTGTATAGTATGCTAGTGGCGATAGTAAATGGGTGAAGATAAAAAACGCGGGCTAGACGGAGACAAAGGAAAGATAGAAGCAACTGCAAGACAGCACTTTAAGAGAAGACAAACACAGGACAGGCACTAAAAGTTCTTTTTAGTTTATTTATCGTCCGCGCTTTCTTTTTCTGCTTCGGTTCCTCATCCTTGGTTTATGGTGATGTTTTGGCTTATGCTTTGGCCTATGCGAGGGGCGCTTTGAATCCTGTGAAACTACGTAAGACATACTAAATTAAGGATTGAAACATATTAAGAAGCAACAAATTTCTTTTTTCAACCCTTTTTTAATATTTAAAATACTTCTTGCCCATCTTTACTTTACTGCCCTCGTAGTATAGTGGATAGTATGGTAGCTTGCGGCCGACCCCTTTCTTTTCAGAGAAAAGAAAGTGGTACGTTATCCCAAAGAAAAGAAATTTGAAGATAATATGAAAATGGCAATTAGCTACAGACCAGGGTCCGATTCCCTGCGGGGGCACTTTAATAAGCACCTTTTTCTTGGACAATAGTTACCTTTAAAAAGAAAGGGTGCGAGTAATTAGTTATGAACGCAAAAAGTGAGTATATTCACAGTCTCTTCTGAATACCCTTTTAGCTGTAGCTCAAATCAAGACTTTTCTGATTTTAACTCTTCTTCTGTTGACTACCGGCAAGGAAGTTACGAAACAAATTTAAGCCAAGAAACAACTGTTGTTTCTATGGAAAAGGAAAGGATTCAATTTCCAAAAGGAAAGCAAAAAGAATTCATTGCTGATGCAAAAAAATCATTTGGAACTAGTTGGAAAAAAGCGGGAGACCAATTTGGAATAAATAACAACACTTTTCAAACATACTGGAAAGAAAAAACAAGAGTTTCAAAAAGTGATTTTGCGAAAATATGCCAAGTTTTACAAGTTAATCTAAATACATTACTTGAAAAATATGGGGCCCGAGTGATTATTTGGAATTATCCTGCACAAATAACTTGTGTGGGGTATAAAAATTTTAAGAAAGTCAAAACAAAAATCAGTGGTTATTTGTGTTCATATGCAAACAATGAAGTTGCGTTTGATGTGTCAAAAATTAAGTTTTCCAAAAGAGATTGTGAGAAGCAAATCAAACTGCCTAAGGAAATAACTCCTTTACTTGCCGAAGAGATTGGTCTCAGCATCGGGGACGGGGTTATTTCAGGTAAGAAGTTTGAGTATCGTTTAAAAGGAAACAAACTGGATGAAAAAGATTATTATACAACATTCATAAAGCCGATGTTTAAGGAGTTATATAATCTTGAGTTGAATATTAAGGAATACGAATCAACTGTTGGTTTTGAGGTTTATTCACAAGCTTTGTGGGAATTCAAGACAAAAATAATCGGGTTGCCTACTGCACCTAAAAAAACAATACGAATTCCAAACTGTTTGAAAGTTAATGACAAAGAAGTTGTGTGTGCATTGATTAGGGGGCTGCTTGATACGGATGGCTCAATATATTTTCGGTCACAGGGGAGAAACAAAAAATATTACCCAGTAATATCCTTTGCCACAATATCGAGGGGACTTGCAAGTGATGTTAAGGAAATATTGGGGGTTATTGGGTTTAGACCACGCTTATACTCTACTAACAAAATAACCATTTCACGTCCAAATCCCTGCTTTACAGTAGTTTTGTATGGTTACTCAAATTTTGAGCTCTACAAAAAATTAATAAACACTCGGCAACCGAAGAATATTACTAAGTTAAAAACTTGGGGGGATAAATTTGGAAAATGATGGTCTGGGTAGTGTAGCAGTAACATAGAAGACTGTGGGATTGTTAATAAAATTGCAGTAATCTTCTGTCCCGGGTGCGACTCCCGGCCTAGACCTTTATTTATTTTGGTGAATTTATGGATATATTACCAGTACGCGGAATGCGTGATCTTATTGGCCAGGACGCCATGATACAGGAAACCATTGAGGGAACTTTTAGAAGAGTATTCGCCAAATACGGCTACTTGCCTCTCTACACTCCCGCAGTTGAGAGCTTTGACTTATTCAAAGTAAAGGGCGCTGCAGGAGAAGCGATTAAGGACGAAATATATTACTTCAAAGACAAGAGTGACAGAGAACTTGCGCTAAGATTTGAGTTCACGGCTTCTCTTGCGCGCGTTGCGGCAACTAATCAGCTCAAAATGCCTTTCAAAAGATACCAAATCGGGGAAGTTTATCGCTACGACAGACCGCAGGCGAAACGGTATAGGGCATTTACGCAAGCGGATATTGACATACTTGGAGTAGCCGGAGTAGAAGCAGAACTTGAGATAATGTTTTTGATAAGGGATTGCTTTACCTCGCTTGGGCTAAAACCAAAAATTGTTTTTAATTCACGCAAATTGCTTTCTGAGGTTTTAGCAAAATATGCTCCTGGAAAGGAAGTAGAAGCGATGAGGGTGCTTGATAAATTAGATAAAGTGGATAAGAAAGGAATAAAGGAAATGCTTGAAGAAAAAGGAATTGAATCATTTGTAGTTGATTTAATTGAAATGAATTCATTAGCACAAATTGAGAAAGTAATTGGGAAGGATGCAGAATGCGTTGCCGAGATTAAGAAATTTGAGGCGCTGTGTAAAGAAAACGGACTCGGGTTTGTTGAATTTGATGCAAGACTTGCGCGAGGATTTGAATATTATACGGGGATTGTATTTGAAGTGAAACTTGACAACGGCCCAAGTGTCGGGGGCGGGGGAAGATTTGACAAACTCATCGGACTCTACGGCGGGCAATCAACACCTGCGGTTGGAATTGGATTAGGGGTAAGCAGGATATTTGATTACTTAAAAGAAACCGGATTTGCTGTTGGGTTTGAAGGAATGTATCTATTTGGAATCGGGGTAGAAGCGGCAAAGCTATTTGGAATTGCTGATAAATTGCGTGGAGAAGGAATATTTGTTGAAACTGACCTTGTTGGAAGAAACTTATCAAAAAATATTGATTTCGCACAGAAGAAAGGATACAAATTTGTCGGAATAATCGGGGAAAATGAAATTAAGGCAAAAACGATTGCGATAAAAAATATTGAAACTGGTAAGCAGGAAGTATTGAAATTGAATGATATTGAGAAAATACGCGCGCTTGTAATGAAGCAGGGCGCTTAAAAAAAATGTTTATCTTTGGAGGCGATGGAAATGGAAAAAACAATAGCAAAAGAAGTTGCAATACAACGAAGTGAACCATTAGTTCATCGACCTAGAAACTAATTCTTTGGGAAGAAAGGTTATGCGAGAAAAACAAACGCTTTTGTTTGACATGGACGGCGTGCTTGTTGATGTCTCAAATTCCTATCGGCTTGCGATAAAAAAAACCGCGGAGGATTTTACTGACACCGCGGTTTCACTTGAAGAAATTCAATCCTACAAAGAAAAAACCGGTTTTAACAATGACTGGGACTTAACTGAAGCAATAATACAAAGCAGGGGCAAGAATGTGCCGAAGCATTGGGTGATTATTGCTTGGGGCCAAATCACACCCTCCCAACAAGCAAAGCTGCGCGCTACACGGGCGGGCTTTCTGTTCGTGATTTTGTGAAAATTGTTACTGTACAGAAAGTTGAGAGGAATTCAAAGAAAATCATTTCTGTTGCGGCGAAACTTGCCGAGATTGAAGGGCTTGATGCACACAAAAAAGCCGCATTAAAAAGGGCAGAGGGGAAAGGCTAAAGCAAATACTTAATAATTGTCTTTTGGAAGTGATTTATATGGTTGAATTGGACTTTGGCAAATTTAGCGGTTTGATTCCTGCGGTGGTTCAGGATTATACAACAAATGAAGTGCTGATGGTTGCGTTCATGAACAAAGAAGCATTCGAAAAAACTCTTGAACTAAAAAAATCCCACTTCTTCAGCCGTTCAAGAAAAAAGCTCTGGCTCAAAGGAGAAACCTCCGGGAATGTTCAGTTGGTTAAAGAAATATTTGTTGGATGCGAACTTGACTCGGTTTTGCTTAAAGTGGAGCAAGTTGGCGAAGCGGCTTGCCACGAAGGATATAAAAGCTGTTTTTTTAGAAAACTTGATAATGGGGAGCTTAAGGTAGTGGCAAAGAGGATTTTTGACCCCAAAAAAGTTTATGGAAGCTGAATTTGAGAATGGTGATTTTGGAAGTGATTTGGTGGATAAATTAAAACTTGGAATTCCTGCGGGGAGTTTGCAGGAAGCAACAATTCAATTATTCAAAAAAGCGGGTTTTAGTATTATACTTAGAGAGCGCTCATACTATCCGAGTATTGATGATGAAGAAATCGAGTGCATGCTGATTAGGGCACAGGAAATACCTCGCTACGTTGAGGAAGGAGTTTTGGATTTGGGATTAAGCGGGAAAGACTGGATAACAGAGAATAATGCGGATGTTGTTGAGATTGAGGAATTAAAATACTCAAAAATAAGCAAGAGCCCGATAAAGTTTGTTATTGCGGTGCCGGAAGATTCTGTGATAAAATCAGTTAAAGATCTTGAAGGAAAAAGAATTGCGACGGAATTAGTAAATGTAACAAAAAACTTTTTGAAAAAAAACAAGGTTAATGCGCAAGTCGAATTTTCCTGGGGCGCGACAGAAGCAAAGCCGCCAAAAATGGTTGATGCGATTGCTGAGCTCACTGAAACGGGAAGTTCGCTGAGGGCGAATCGGCTTAGGATTATTGAAACAATAATGGAATCAACTACGAGGTTAATAGCAAATAAAAAAAGTTATGCAGACAAATGGAAGAAAGAGAAAATAGATATTATTGCGATGCTTCTAAAGGGCGCGCTTGATGCTGACGGAAAGGTCGGTTTAATGATGGATGTTTCAAAGGATAAGCTGGAGCAAGTTAAGTCAATTCTTCCGCAGAAATCAAACCCTACAATTTCAAATACTCTCGAGGGGGGTTTAGATCTGTTCATAATCGCTGATGAGAAAATAGTTAAGGATTTATTGCCGAAACTAAAAAAAGCTGGGGCGACGGATATTATAGAATTCCAGCTCACTAAATTAATTCACTAAATAGCAAATAATTCTTGCGCCCTTACGAAGTCGGTAGCTGGTGAAATTTATTATGATAACTTTGCTGGATTATGGTGCGGGAAATGTCCGAAGCGTAATAAATGCCATAGAATACTTGGGCGAAAAAGTGGCAATTGTCTCAAAACCAGAAGATATTGTTTCGGCTGAAAAGCTTGTTTTTCCAGGAGTTGGAAATTTTGGCAATATGATGAAAATCCTCAATGAAAAGGGGTACACGACTCCGCTCAAGGAATATTTACAGGCAAATAAACCATTTTTGGGAATTTGCCTGGGGCTGCAGGCGCTATTTGAAGAGAGTGAAGAGGCTCCAAATATCAGGGGGCTTGGGGTTTTTTTGGGAAAAGTAAAACGGTTTGACACTACTTTCTCAGTTCCGCATATTGGCTGGAATGGAATAAAGGTAAAACAAAAAGCCTCATTTTTAAGCCACTTAAAAGGGGATGAAAAATTCTATTTTGTTCACTCCTACCACGTTATACCAAAAGATAACTCAATTACTTTGACAACAACTGACTACGGGTATGAGTTTGTGAGCAGTATTCAGAAAGGCAATATAATCGCCACACAATTTCATCCGGAAAAAAGCGGAAAAAATGGTTTGCAATTACTCGAGAATTTTATTCGCAAACCGCTTAGTGAAGTTTCCTGCCCGCCGATAAACTCCTCGGGAAAAACACAGTTATCAAAACGAATAGTTGCCTGCCTTGATGTTCGCTCCAATGAAAATGGGGATTTAGTTGTTACCAAAGGCGACCAGTATGATGTGCGGGAAAAAGGCAAAATAAGAAACTTAGGAAAACCCGTGGAACTTGCTAGAAAGTATTACGAAGACGGAGCCGACGAAATAGTGTTTCTCAATATAACTGGCTTTAGGGATTTTCCATTGGAAGACTTGCCAATGCTTGAAGTCCTTAAAGAAGTTTCAAAAAATGTCTTTGTTCCGCTTACAATAGGCGGGGGAATAAAAGATTACTCCGATGGGTCCGGCCGCAAATACACTTCCTTAGAGGTTGCATCAGAATACTTTCGATCCGGAGCCGACAAAATATCGATAGGAAGCGATGCTGTTCTGATTGCGGAAGATTACTTAAGAAACTGGAAAATGACAGGGAATAGTTCAATTGAACAAATATCAAAAGTCTATGGAAGACAAGCAGTTGTTATTTCAATAGACCCAAAAAGAACCTATTGTAGTTCTCCAAAAAATGGTTTTCATCAGATGGTTAAAACAAAAGAACGCGGTCCAAACAAAGAGGAATACTGCTGGTTTGAATGCACGGTAAAAGGAGGAAGAGAAGGCAGCAACATAGACGCGGTAACCCTCGCGCAATGCTGTGAAAAGTTGGGTGCCGGCGAAATACTTCTAAACAGCATAGATAAGGACGGTACAAAATCAGGGTATGACCTTGAATTAATAAAAGCAGTGAAGGGTGCAGTAAAAATTCCAGTTATAGCCTCAAGCGGGGCGGGAAATGCAGAGCACTTTTATGAAGTTTTTAAAGAAACAGGGGTTGAGGCCGCGCTTGGGGCGGGGATATTTCACAGAAACGAAGTGGCGATTAAATCCATAAAAGAGTATCTCAAAAGCAAGGGGCTGGAAGTCCGCCAATGAAATTAAAATAGCTGATATTTATGCGATTTAGGCCATGCATTGACATCCACCAAGGAAAAGTAAAACAAATAGTCGGAAGCACCCTCTCAGATGGGTCATCGAAAGTGATTGAAAATTTTGTTGCCGAAAAACCGGCAAAATATTTCTCAAGATTATACAAAGCCGATTCCCTGACAGGGGGGCATGTGATACTTCTTGATAGTGGCGAGCAGACAAAACAACAGGCCGTTGAGGCACTGATGGAATACCCGCGGGGGTTTGGGGTTGGCGGCGGCATTAATGACACTAACGCAAATTACTGGCTTGACAAAGGAGCATCCCACGTTATAATAACCAGCTTTGTTTTTAAAGACGGGAAAATAAATCTTGAAAATCTTGATAAGATTGTTGAGACCGTCGGCAAGAAAAATATTATTCTTGACTTAAGCTGCAGAAAAAAAGACGGGGCATATTTTGTAATGACTGACAAATGGCAGAAATTTACCGCTTACGAGCTTAACAGAGAAAATTTTCGTGCGCTGGAAAAAAGCTGCGCAGAATTTCTAATTCATGGTGTTGATGTTGAAGGTAAATCATCCGGAATTTTGGAAGACCTTGTTGGAAGCCTGTCTGATTGGGCAAACATTCCGACAACTTACGCGGGCGGGGTTGGGTCAATTTTAGATTTGGAGCGCATAAAAAAATTGGGCAAAGGGAAAATAGATTTAACCATTGGGAGTGCATTAGACATCTTTGGAGGAAGGTTAAAGTATAAAGAAGTGATTAAGTGGTTTAAAAATAACCCCTGATGTCCCCAAAATCCCTTTTTTATTCCTTTCTTTACGTATTATTCTAAGTTGTTTAGGGTGAAACTTGTGGGAATGTTTGATTTTTTGAAAGCAAAAAAAGAGCCTAAGTTCGCAAAAAAAGAAGAACCTATTTCTGCCTCAGCTAAACCAAAAAAGGATTTGGGGGTATGCATCCCAAATCACGCAAAGAGTGCTGAGGAAAGAAAAAAACTTCCAAAAAAAGAGGTAAGTCCTTTTGATAAACTTAGAACAGCGCATGAAAAAGAAATGGGCAAGACTCTTCTTGATATTGAATCACAGGAATCAGAGGAACCTTATGAATATGAACCTGAATTTGGGATAGGCGGAATTGAGTACGCAAAAAAAGAAAAGCAAAAAGTTGAATCTGATGAAAATGATAACCTTGATGAGAATGATGAACTTGATAGGGCCTCAAAAAAAATGAGCGAGGGATTTGTGCCAAAGTTCTCCGCTACCGCAAGAAAAAAACTTGGGCTTGAGGAAGAAAAGTCTTCACAGGACTCCGCTCCACGCGAACACGGTTCATTTGAAGTAACAGGCTTTTATGTTGGCGCCGAAACGATGATATCTGGGACCGTAGTCTCTGGAAAAATAACAAAAAGAATGTCAACACAACTAGGCAAAAACACTATGCGTGTATCAGATTTAAAGAAAAGCTTTGTCTCTGTTACTGAACTAAGAACCGGCGAAAGCGGAACAATATTCTCCCGCGGAAGCACGCCCTCAATGCTAAGAAACGGCGATGTGCTAGAATTCTCCTAAAAGGGAAGCAATTTAATTCTTCGCGAGAACTAATTATTTAGTTGTAATATCGCTCCAGTAGCATAGCCAGTTTTATTGCACTGCATTGGTAGAAGTTTTAAATCAAACTAACACTTTCCAGCGATGCAGAGGTCCTGGGTGCAAATCCCAGCTGGAGCTTGTGAATTCTTCCACAATTAGTTAGAAGCAAATCTTCTTTTCTTAACTTGGTGTGTGTGGTTAGGGGTTGTTTTCGCCTCCAAGTGGTTGAAAGTAGTATTTAGACCTTTTGAGAACAAATAATAAATCGGCACCGCGGTTAGGAAAACAAGTACTGCGAATAGAATAAGCGGTATTTCTATTCCAAAGAAATTAATATTCCACCAGTATTGGGTAAGAAACATTCCTCCACAAAATAGTGCTCCAAGTACTGCGGGAGGATAGAAAATTTTTAGCAATGATCTGTCATAGGTAAACCCATGCGTTGTTTCTTTAATATTAATCATTAATAGGGAAATGTGGGCGAGGAAAAAGAGAAGGAACACCCCAAGAGTTGAAATATTTCCAAGTATCTCTAAATCACTTATTAGGGAAAATATGACTGCTACTATCATTACAAGGAACACAGCATAGTGCGGTGTATGGGTTTTGTTATTCGTTTTGAAAAGAATTTTTGGCAAAAGGTTTTGCTCCCCCATCCCATAAAGAATCCTACTTGATACAACAAGAAGCGCAAGAAGAGTACTTGCGGTTGCACAAAGTGCAACAATACTAAGCACCCATCCCATTCCTGGGAGGGCGGTGTCTGCTACAAGCGCTAAAGGTCCTTGGGTCAGGGGAACATTCGGGTTCGCGGCGGCTGCGAGCGCTGCAGGAGGAACAACACTAACTGCGACAATACTTACTAAAATATAAATAATTGTTGCGATTGTGAGTGAAACAAGTATTGCGATTGGGAGACTTTTTTTTGGATTTTTTATTTCTTCGGAGATATTTGCGAGTTCCTCAAACCCGAGAAAAGCAAAGAAGATTAGTGCGATTGCTGGGAAGAGAGTGATTCCTAGTGTTGAGAAATTATCAAAAAGAAGTCCGCCGTTTATTCCCTCAAAGAGATTAACACTCCCGACAAACGGAAGACCCGTAATGATTATTGCCCCGAGCCCGAAAATTGTGATTACCGTCATTAAAATATTAAATTTCATACTCTCTTGTATTCCAAGGAGATTCACAATTGAGAGAATTATTATTAGTCCTGCGGAAACAATTACCGCGGGCAAATCAAAGAATAATTTAAAGTAAGAAGCAAAACCATATGCCACTGTTGCCGCTGAGAAGAGTGCGGTAATAAAAGAAAGATGCCCTGCAAAAAATGCAATTCCCCTGTTATTAGTTGCCTTGAGGAGATAAACGGATTCTGCTGCTTCCTTTGGGAATTTGGAGGAGAGGTGAGCATAAGTGAATGCAGTGAGCGCGGCAACAATCCCCGCGATAACAAAAGCAAGCCACAAATAATTCCCAGTAATTCCGGCGGCAAGACCAATTAAAGTAAAAATTCCTGCACCAATAATTACACTTACCCCGTAAGTAATCGCTTGCCTTAGGGAAACACTTCTTTCAAGACTCAAATTATCCCCGCCCACGTATTTTATTTGCCCGAGTTAAAGCAGTCATTCTACCTATGCCTCTTGCGGTAATGTTTTTCTGAAGCAATCCTAATTGAACCGGTGCGCGAATTAGTAAATCTTCTTGTTTTACTCTTTCCGTGGTGAATCCGCTTTTGTATTGGGGTGAGCCCATAAACCATTTGCCTAAAATCCTTTGTGTGAGAAAACAGGAGAAGCCCTAGGCCTAGGAAAATAACGAACCCAATATAATTCCAAGGGTATGGAACAAGATTAATTTCCGGATCAAGGTAAATAAAAATTGCTATTGCTAAAATTACTGCGTACGCAACTTCCACAAAAACAAAAATGGTTTTTTGTCTACTTGCTTTCTCCACTTTGTATTGAGTAAGAGCAATAAGTACATTAGTGAAATTCTTATGAATTAGAGCAACTTTCTCATCCCTTGGGGCAATAACAAAATAACCAATGAGGAAGAAGATTATTGCCCCAAAAAGCCATAAGAGATTTGGGAGAGCTATTTCGGGAAAAAGATTGAAACCAATTTTTGCAATATACTCTAATCCAAATATTCTGTATATTTGAACCGCTGCAAGAAGGAGAAGTAATGCCTCTCCGACAACAAAAAGAATCGCTTGATTGTCAGAAAGAATATTCTTCCTACTGAAAAACTCGCTCTTATGGGAGAATTGCTTTGAGTATTTCATGATGAACTAACGCTTTTTGGCTAAATAAACCTTTTCCTTTGATTAGAAATCAGCAGGCCCTATTTTCCCAAGCAAGCCACGGGTAATTGCTTCCATTGCATATACACCAGTTCCCATTAGTGGTGCAATATTTGCTTGTGCTTGGGGTGTTAACCCATAACCCAAAAGAGTTTAGGGGTTCATGGCTTATGTCATAGAAATAATTCGGGTTGCCTCCAACGCTTCCAACCGCGAATGAATTTGTTATTATTCCTCCAAAGTATGGCGGACCAAGTGGGGCTGACCCCCAATTGAGCTGTGCTGTTGAGAAACAGTTTTGAACTAATCCTCCGGATGCATTTATTCCATATCCTGCAAGTCCCACGGAGCGGTATGCATATCCATGTGCATCAGTGGCAATCAAACTGCCGGTCGAATAACTATTTATTATTGAGGGGGGGGAAATAGGGTGTTTAATGTAAGCGAGTAGAGCTCATTTTTATTTGCAAAAAGTTATCATTAACCATCTTTTATATTCCCTTCGTTTTTCTATTTTATTATTGGTGGGTAAATGGATTCAACTGCAACTTATGAAGTAAAGGACATAAAACTCGCGGAAGCTGGAAAGAAGAATATTGAGTGGGCTGAAGCACAAATGGGTGCTTTAATGGAAATAAAGAAAAGATTTGAGAAGGAAAAACCATTGAAAGGAATTAAAGTCGGAATGGCGTTGCACGTAACAAAAGAAACTGCGGTTTTGGTTAGAACACTAATTACTGGAGGGGCGCAAGTGGCTATTACGGGATGTAACCCATTAAGCACTGCTGATGATGTGGCCGCGGCACTAGCAAAAGAAGATGTAAAAATTTGGGCATACAAGGGAGAAACAAAAGAAGATTATTATAAGTACTTGAATAAAGTGATTGACTTCAAACCGCAAATTACTATTGATGACGGATGCGATTTGGTTACGGAGATTCACTCTAAGCATAAGGAACTGATTCCAAGCATAATTGGTGGTTGTGAGGAAACTACTACCGGAGTAATACGACTCAAAGCAATGGAAAGAGATGGGGCACTAAAGTATCCAGTTATTGCGGTTAATGATAATGATACTAAACACTTGTTGGATAATTATATAGGCACTGGAGAATCTACTTGGGATGGAATAAAAAGAGGGACTAATGTTTTGGTTTCAGGTAAAACTGTTGTAGTCGCTGGCTATGGGAGTTGCGGCAAAGGGGTTGCACTAAGAGCAAAAGGGATGGGTGCTAAAGTGATTGTTACGGAAGTGGATAATTTTAAGGCTTTACAAGCGGTGTATGATGGTTATTACGTCATGCCTATGGATGACGCTGCACCTTTAGGAGATATTTTTATAACAGTGACTGGGGATATTAAAGTTATAAAAATAAGGCATATGGAAAAAATGAAATCTGGGGTGATAATTTGTAATTCGGGCCATTTTGATGTTGAGATTGATTATAAAGGATTAAAAGAAATGGCGAGAAGTGTGGAAGAAGTTAGACCTTTAGTAGAGCAATTTATAATGCCCTCAGGAAAAACAGTAATTTGTCTTGGGCAAGCAAGGTTAGTCAATTTAGCGCTTGCCGAGGGGCATTCTTCAGAAGTTATGGACACTTCTTTTTGTGGTCAAGCTTTAGCAGTGGAATATTGTGTTAAGAACAAAGGCAAAATGCCTGCAAGTGTAATTCGATTGCCCCCAGCAATTGATGATTACATCGCAAAATTAAAGCTGGATGTTTACAAAATAAAAATTGACAAGTTGGATGAAGAGCAAATCAAATATTTAAGTAGTTGGCATGAGGGGACTTAACAGCCAGGAATTTGGTCAAGGAATTTTTTGTAAGGTTTTCCTTTTCCAAAATATGTTCTCAAGTCAATTTTGAACTTTTCTTGAATTTCTTTCTTTGTAGGGGTTTTGGCTTGTGATTTGGCGTAATTTAGTATTTTGTTTTTGATTAGATTGTCATGGGCTTGTTTTTCATGTGAATTAATTCTTGATTCTTGAATCCATTTGATTGTTGAAAGGTGGTGAGTTAAACTATATTTTTTCAAAAGGTCAATTATGGAATCACCATTAATGAATTCAAGATTGTTGAATAAACATTTTTTGCTATTTGAAGTTGTTATGAATAATCCGTTTGAAATTCTCTCTTTTTTGAGGTACTTTTGTAGTTGTTCAAGTTCTCTGTAGGTTATGCAGTAATCTATTCAGTATGCCTTAATCTCTACAAGAAATTTTTTCCCGTTTGAGTCTAAAACCGCCATATCTGAGTTTCTGTTAAAATCTTTTTCTGATTCAATAGAAACTCGTTGTATTGTGAATCCCATTTTTTGAAGTAGTTCTTTAACAATTTGTGTGAATGCCAGCTCTTTTTTCTTGCCAAGTATTATTGGGGATATTCTTTCATAGTCTATGCCCGCATCTTTGTACGCCCCAAAAATGTCATCGTATAGATTATAAAAAGAGAGCGAAAGTTCATGTTGTAAATAATGTACACTCGGGTAATACCCGTCTTTTACTTTTTGTTGGATCAATTCTTGAACACTTTTCTTTTGTTCACTCAAAGTTGAGGGGTTGTAGGTATTTGGAGTTAAAATCTTATTCCTGATATTTTGTTTAACCAAATCATAATCGATGTCGGCGTTATTGTAAAGGTCTTTGAGATCTTTAAAATATGTTGAAAATTTAATATTCAGTTCCTTTTCAATCTCTTTTCTTGTTGGATAATACTCGTTTTTAGCATTTTTGTGGAGAAATTCTACTATTATTTTTTTAGCTTCTTCCTTTGAGTAGCTTCTCACCGAAAGAATAATGCCTGCCTTTTTGTGGTAATCTGGGATACTTTCAAAATAGTTGTAAATTTCTAAGTGAAACTTTCGCCTTATTTCTTTTTTAGTTGGCTTGTGTCCATTTTTGCAGCACTCTTTTGCGTAATCAATGAGCATTTGTATTTTTTCATTTTTATTAGTATTCATTAAATTCACACTTTTTTTGGGTTCAATTTGAAACTGTGAATCCAATTTAGGAGTATTTAATTGCCGATTTGATGAAATATAAACGCTTCGTAACCAATATGCTGGTGATGATTCAGCCATCTTCATCACACTCTTTTAGATTGGCTCTTGGAATAAAGTTTGATACCTTAACTCCTGAACAAATAGAGTACCTCAAGAGCTGGAAAGAAGGAACGTAAAAGTAGTTCAAAAAGTTCTGGATTTATTCAGCGCCAAGAATACTGCGGGGTCTAGCAAGACCCGCAGATG
>DYDN01000083.1 GCA_020717885.1 Candidatus Forterrea sp. | reverse complement strand
CAAATGAACTGAGATTATTAAATGTTGCTACAATCAACAGAATTATCTATAATTGTGGCAAAAAATCACGGCTTCACACAAATTCCAATAATTATTGCTGATGGAGAGCTTGGGGAAGAATATGAACTCGTTGAAATAAACGAACCCAAAGTAAAACACTTTAAGAAATTCAAAATTGGAAAAGAATTGCCAATTATCGCAAAGGATATTGGGGTGCTTGCTTCCACCGACCCTATTGCGCTTGACTTAGCATGCCTTGAACTACTAAAAGAAAATGAACACAAAAAAGTTTTTAGCGGAGAAAAAATATTTAAACACGCAGAAGAAATCGGGCTTGGACGCGCAAAGTATGACTTAGTAAAGTTATAACTTTGGATACAAAACTGTTTTTGCGCCGAAGAAATGATTATTAACCCAAAAACCGTTTTCTTTGCATGCAAAAGAAATCAAAGGCCCCCCAAAGAAATTCCGGGCAAGCGCGCTAGGCGGATTTCAAATAGTAATTGGTTTATGCGCTCTCCCCGCATCAGTAATTGCGGGTGTGCTATGGGACACAATTAATCCAACAGCACCATTCACATTAGCGCTTGTACTTACAGCCCTTTCTGCGGTACTGCTCTTTTTTGTAAAGAATAAAAAATAAATTTATGCCAAAGCGCTTCTTAATCCAAACCAATAACTCGTCAGAAATAAAAAGCATGTAATAGTAAAGCGATGCAAACGGAATTACAATCACAACAATCGCCCAAGCAATTTTTCTTGCCCTGCTTCGAAATTTATGACGAAGGACATCAACAAACATTGCTACGTTAAAAAGCATCCCAAGGATTGTTGAGGCGAGCCATAGCACGCCAATGACAATTAGAATAATCTCAGGAGTCTGAAAACTAGCTAAATCAATCATCCAAACCAACAACCAAAAGATGAACAAAGAAGTATAAAAACTAAATTCATTAATTAAAAATAGCCCCTCCCAGATTCGAACTGGGGTCCTAGGCTCACTTCAGGCTCGTTGTATCGAGCAGCAGCGAAGATACTACTTCGCACCGTCCCGCCGAAACGGGACCTTCAAAGGCCTATGTCCTTAGCCACTAGACGAAGGGGCTTTCTTTTCAATTTCTGCTTTGCAGTTGTTTTACCCTTCGTCACTATTTCGCGAGACTTTCTTAAAGGCTCAGACGAAGGGGCTGATTTGTATATACTGTCCTTTAAACAGCACTCTCCGAAATAATTGCGATAAGTAGCAATTTAAAGCTTTCCAGAGCATTAATTTTTGTGATGGGCGGGTAGCTTAGTCCGATTGGAGCACGCGACTGATATCCTGATTTGGGTAGTTATCGCGGGGTCGGGAGTTTAAATCTCCCCCTGCCCACTAATGTTTAAGTTAAATGCACAAGTGAGACTTCGTGAGAAAAATCGACCCAAAAAAAGCTTTGTTCAAGAAGAGTATTGAGCTAGGCGAGGGCAAAATTTGCGGACATGATTTTGGGCAGGAATTTGACGCGAAAAAGTTCTTTGCTTCATTTAAGGATACGGGTTTTCAGGCGACAAACCTTGGGAAAGCAATTGAACTAGTAAAAGAAATGCAAAAGCAAAAAGCCACAATTTTCTTGGGTTTTACATCAAACATCACAACTTCAGGGCTTCGTGACATTATTACTTATTTAGTAAAAAATAAACTCGTGCATTTTCTCGTCACAACAACTGGCGGACTTGAGGAAGATGTGATAAAAACCCACGGCGCATTCCTCCACGGTGACTTTAACGCTGACGGGGCACACCTCCGCGAAAAAGGAGTTAATAGAACAGGAAACATTTACGTTCCAAATGAACGATACATCTGGTTTGAGACATTCATGAAAGGAATTCTACAAGAGCTTTACCATAAATCCAAGAAAAATGACAAACCAATTAACAGCGTTGATGTGGTACTTGAAATGGGAAACGCACTAGAAGGAAAATCGAACGCGGAAGAAAGCTTCACTTACTGGGCATACAAAAACAAAATCCCGCTCCTCTGCATTCCACTTGCTGACGGAGCAATTGGCGACCATATTTACTTATACAAAAAAGATCACCCTGATTTCTCAATTGATTTGATTAAAGAAGTTGAAGTGCTTTATGATAAGGTACTTGACGCTGATAAGGTTGGAGCAATAATTTTGGGCGGGAGCGTACCAAAGCACCAAATAATGGCGGCATGCATGCTCCGCGAGGGCGCCGATTATACTGTTTACATTAACACTGGATATGAGGGCGAAGGAAGTAATGCAGGCGCAAGCCCTGAAGAGGCAAAGAGCTGGGGCAAAGCATCACCCGACTCAAACAATGTAAAAGTCTGGGGAGAAGCAAGCATAATTTTCCCAATACTTGTTGCTGCGGCGTTTAAATTAAAGTAAAATAAATTCTAATTTTTTTAAAGAAGATTAAATAGGGCTTCTTCAGCGAAAATCCCCTGCTTTAGCATAAACTCTTTTCCTGCTCGGCCCTCATTTTCTGAACAACCCACACATATTTATTAAAAAATACACACCCCCTATATGGCCCAAGTTCCTTAAACACTCCAGCAAGGGCTCTGTTGCCAGCCGCAAAATTAATTTTAGAATCGGCCTTCAAAAAATTGTATGCTGTGACGCCCATAAGCTCTTGAACTTTGTTTCTTCTCACAGAACCCTTTACTCCAATCGCATCAAGCGCGAATTTTGTGGCAACCCTTGTGGTTGCAATCAGTCTTACCGTGTTCTGTGTATCCTGTGTCTGCTTAAACCATTCCCCCATTGCCCCAAGCCCGTTAAGCCGAAGCGTTGATTCAAGTGTTGCAACCATCTCACCAGATGTAACCCGGGATATTTTCCTTTCAATAAGTTTTGTGTACTCCACTATTTCTCTGCGTCTTGGGCGAGTCCATCCATTATAGAGTTGAAGGGCTGTCTCTACAGAGGGTTTTTGCATAATCTTTGACAAAAAAGGAGGGCGCTTTTTTGCCTGCTTTCCTGCTAAACCCATAGAACCACCTTAATCAAACTCAATCAAATACTTTTTGTGTTTCTCCGGATGATGCACAATTTCGGCAACTTTTTTTGGATGCAACCCTTCGAAGTATTCCATAATCAAGCGCAAGGAATTTGGGTGGGCGCTCAGCGCAACATTAACTTTCTCTTTTTTCATAAAGTGAAGCACAGCCGTCATAAAAGGAAATACCCTTTTGCCCACGTGATGCAGACTCTCTCCCCCCTGAACCTGAAAGTGATAACTTTTGTGAACTAATAGCATATCTCTTTAATTTAGGAACTTTTATATACTAGTATCTCTTTTCTATTGGATG
>DYDN01000082.1 GCA_020717885.1 Candidatus Forterrea sp. | reverse complement strand
TTGACCTATTCCAAACAATCAAACAAAACCTACAAAACAGTTAGCAAATACACCCAATAATTAGCCTTAAATACCACATTTTCCTTAGTATGGGAGAGGGTTTTTGAATGGTAAAGAAAAAAACAAAAGCGATTGCTAGAATTGCTAAAACTGCTAAACCAAAGAGAAGAGGGCTTGAAATGAGAGCGATGCTCATTGGGCTAGCACTCCTAATAATAGCAGTACCCGGAATGACAAACCCACCGCTACTAAGTTATGGGTGGAATTTGGCAATACTATTCCTCTGTTCGGCAATTATAATGCTCTACGGGTCAATCGCAATAAAACTAGAAATGTAAACGATTGATCTTTCCTTTTCTTTTTGGGAAAGTATAAAAAGCGAGGGCGCATAATACTTGCATGCAAATGAAGTTCATGCGTCTTGCAGTCAAAGAAGCTCTATTTGGGGTAATTCATGAGCATGGCGGGCCATTTGGCGCTGTGATAGTGAAAAAGAATAAGGTTATTGCAAGAGCCCACAACACAGTACTCAAAGATAATGATGCTACGTGCCACGCAGAAGTAAATGTCGTGAGAAAAGCATCAAAAAAATTGAAAACTTTTGACTTAAAGGGATGCGAGATTTATACTACTTGCGAACCCTGCCCAATGTGCTTTAGTGCAATGCACTGGGCGAACATAAAAAGAGTTTATTATGGTGCAACCCTTGCTGATGCAAAGAAAGCGGGATTTAATGAGCTTGACATCTCTGCAAAAGAGATGAAGATGTATGGGAAGAGTAAAGTAGAGCTTAAGGAAAAAGTTTTATGTGAAGAGTGCCTGATCCCGTTTGGCGTTTTTAAGAAAAGAAAAGGCAAAAAGTATTAATTATTTTTAGAAAACAAAGGGGTGTGAAAATATGTTTGATTTTCTAAGCAAAGGAAAAATGGGGTTGAGATTAGATAAAATGGTTTTCTCTCAGGGAGAAACAATCACAGGCTCAATTTCAATGCAATTAAAAAAACCAGCCAAAGCCAGGGGGGTGTTTGTTGTTTTATTTGCCGATCAAACAAAAACAAGACTTACTACAAAAGGTATTGGGAGATACACTGCACGAGTATTTGAATTCAAACTCCCTCTTGATGGAGAAAAAGAATATGGGGCACAGCCATATGAATACAAATTTGAACTAAAGGCGCCACAGCAGGGACAACAAGTAAAAATGGAAGGGGTTGCAGGAGCGCTAGTTGATGTGGCAACACTATTTACTGTGGGGCAAGGAAGTCCTCCGCAGTGGTGTGTTGAAGCAAAACTAGATATTGCGGGCGGGTTTGACCTAGGCAAAAAAACCAAGATAAATATTGGTTAAAGTGCCCCCTCGGTTTGATATAAAAACAAATTCGCACAAAGTATTTCTTATGTTTCAGACATTCGAAAACAAGGCGGATATTGGTGTAAGGGGAAGCGGAGCAAGCCTCGGAGTTGCTTTTAG
Source organism: Candidatus Forterrea sp. (assembly GCA_020717885.1). Taxonomy (GTDB): domain Archaea; phylum Iainarchaeota; class Iainarchaeia; order Iainarchaeales; family JAAZKV01; genus JAAZKV01. Next base: position 1,906 of record DYDN01000082.1, on the reverse strand, counting down.
CGAGTGCGCGAAAGCAATGGTTAGTATAATGGCGAGCCCTTCAAAGATTGCGCCGAAGAAAAAAATTGTTCTCCAAGTAAAAGCAAGTGACGCCCAAGCATTGCTTGTGGCATTTCTTAATGAATTACTTTATGTTAAGGATACTAAACAAATGCTCTTCTCAAAATTTGAAGTAAGTGTTGAGGGCGATGCGCATGGAGCAGAACTAAAAGCAATTTGCTTTGGAGAAAAAATTAATCCAAAGAAACACGAACTCATGACGGAAGTAAAAGCTGCGGCATATTCCCAATTAAAAGTTGTGAAGAAAGGAAAAGAATGGGTAGCGCAGTGCATAGTGGATGTTTGAATGTGATTGAATGGAACTAAAACAAAAAAGCAAATACTCATACGAGCTTGAGCTTGGGAAAGCGAATGCAAACCCGCGCATTTATGCAAACAAAGAAATTGTTTCAACACTCGAGGCGGAGTACACACAGCACAATAGCTCACTAAAACAGCTTGAGAATCTCTCAATGCTTCCGGGGCTAAAAGGAGTTGTTGCACTTGCGGATATACATCCAGGCTACGGGGCCCCGATTGGAACCACAACCGCCTCCGATTTGAAAGAAGGGGTAATCACTTTCGCCGCAACAGGATTTGATATTAATTGCGGAGTACACTCGCTCATCTTACCACTTACTGCAAAAGAAGTTGCAGAGAAAAAAAAGCAATTTGCTGAGCAATTGTTTCGTGATGTTCCCGCGGGGCTTGGAATAAGGGGAAAACTCGTACTCACAAAAGCCGAAATGGATGAAGTTTTGGAAAAAGGTGCCGCGTTCGCCGTGAAAAAAGGATTTGGAACAAAAAAAGATTTGAAATTAATGGAAGAAGAAGGGTGTGTTGAGGGTGCTGATGCAAATGTTGTTTCTGACAAAGCGAAGGAGAGAGCACTTGACCAAATAGGGACACTTGGAAGCGGAAATCACTATTGTGAAGTTCAGGAAATTGAGAAAGTGTTTGATGAAAAGGCCGCGAAAGTATTTGAGCTAAAAGAAAAAGGAACTTTTATTAGCATCCACTGCGGTTCACGTGCGCTCGGTCACCAAATCGGAACTGATTATTTATCAGTACTTGATGGTGCGGTAAAAAAACACGGGCTAAAAATTCCTGAAAGGGATTTAGTGTGTGCGCCAATTGAAAGCGAAGAGGGGCAAAAATATTTCTCCGCAATAAAAGCGGGCTCAAATGCTGCATTCGTAAACAGATTTGTGATTGGGGCGCTTGTGAAGGGTGCGGTTGCAAAAGTATTTGGAATTAATGCAGAAGATGTGAAAACATTTTATGATATTGGGCACAACACCGCAAAAATTGAGAGGCATTCCTTTGACGGGAAAAAAGAAAAGGTTCTTGTGCAAAGAAAAGGAAGCACGCGTGGATTTGGCCCCACAAATGTAGGAGTTCCATTAAAATATAGAAAAATCGGTCAGCCAGTAATTGTTGGCGGCTCAATGGGAACAAATTCATTTATTCTAAAAGGCACTGATAGAGCAATGAAGGAAACCTTCGGCTCAACAATCCACGGCGCGGGGAGAAGTATGTCAAGAACTCAGGCGCTTACTAAGTGGACAGGAGAGCAATTACTTGTGGATCTTTTGGCTAAGGGAATTTTAGTTAAGGCACGTTCAGTAAAGGGGTTGCCTGAAGAAGCACCTGATGCTTACAAGGACATACTTTCGGTAGTAGAAGTAATGCACAAAGCAGGAATTAGCGAGAAAGTTGCGAAACTTAGGCCGCTTATTTGTATTAAGGGCTAGGGTTATGGCATTCAACTTATTTTGGGGCGCGCTGAAGCATTTCATTAGGTAGGTGTTGTAGAAATTTTATGAAAAAATATTGGCGAACCAGAACATACCACAGACGCAGCCTC
>DYDN01000006.1 GCA_020717885.1 Candidatus Forterrea sp. | reverse complement strand
CACACTGAAATAAGCTATGAGCTCCGCTAACCAAATCATTCATGTTCGAACGAACTCCTGTGCAGCTCAAATGTGGCGCGACAGCGCCACGCTGCGCGAGAGATAAACAACACAAGAAAAGAAAAATTAGCTCGCTTCCATCCGCACCTTAAAAGGTGCAGATTTCCCGCTCGACTAGATAAATTTTGTTTTTATTACGCACTCACACATTGACCATTACCGAAACATAGGAATGTTCCCAAATGCAAAAACCGTAGAATACTTTGGGATTTGGGATGAGGACAAGGAAGAAGCGCCATGGAAAGAAAATTTCACAAAGGACATTAGAATCATAAGAACCCCCGGGCACAGCATTGACAGCCTCTCGCTTCTAGTTAATACAAAAAACGGGGTTGTTGCAATCTGCGGGGATGTTTTCTGGAAAGAATATTCTCCCGAGAATGACACTTACGCGACAACCCCGGCAGAACTTAAGAAAAGCAGAGAGTTGATTTTAAAGAATTCAGATTTTGTGATACCCGGACACGGAAAGATGTTTGCGGTTAGAAAATAAACTACTTCTTTCCCAAGGAATACTTCACAGCACACTCAGCAAGTATCTGCAAGGCATCAAATAATTTTATTTTTGTGTGGCTTTGATTTATTGCAAGCGGAATCTCGGTGCACCCCAGCATAATTGCCTCCGCGCCCTGATTTTTATAATTCTCCCCAATTTCATTAAGCGCTTTAACATCTTCCTCGCCTTGACTCCCGCCCATTACGTGCCCAATAACGCTGTTGAGAACTATTTGTTGTTCTTCATTTGGGGAAATTACTTCAACCCCTGATTTTGAAAATGCTTTTTGGTAAAGATTTAACTTAACTGTGGTTCCCCTTCACAAGGAACTCAAAATTGGGACACTAAAAGGAATACTTGAGCTCGCAAAAATAAATGAGGAAGACTTTGCAAATTTACAATGAAATCCTTATTAAAAAACAAAAAGCAGTGACTCTCACTTAGAGCCCTGCTTGTTTCTTTAATTCAGCTGCCTTATCTGTTTTTTCCCAAGGCAAATCGTTTTTGCCGAAGTGACCATACGCGCTTGTCTTATGATAAATTGGTTTCTTAAGATCAAGCACTTTTATTATGTCCGCTGGCTTTAGCGAGAAGTTCTTTCTAATAAGCTCCCCAATTTTCTCTTCAGGAAGTTTATTTGTCCCAAAGCACTCAACGTGAATATTTAGCGGCTCAGCAAAACCAATGCAGTAAGAGACCTGTACTTCGCACTTATCAGCTAGCCCAGCAGCAACAACATTTTTTGCAACGTATCTTGCAGCATATGCCGCGCTTCTATCAACCTTTGAAGGATCTTTTCCTGAGAATGCGCCTCCGCCGTGTCTGCCCATTCCGCCGTACGTATCAACAATTATCTTTCTTCCAGTTAGACCAGAATCAGCTGTTGGCCCCCCAAGAACAAATTTTCCTGTAGCGTTAATGAATACTCTTGTTTTTGCATCCATCCATTTCCCAAGAACCGGTTTTATTACTTTTTCAAGTACTTGTTTTCGAAGTTCAGTCATATCACATTCTTTGTGGTGGATTGCAATAACAACATTATCCACTCTCTTTGGAGTATTATCCTCATACTCAACAGTTACTTGGCTCTTTCCATCAGGAAGAACTTCCTTTATTACCCCATTCTTTCTTACTTCCGCAAGTTTTCTTGAGAGCGCATGCGCAAGCATTATTGGCAATGGCATTAGTTCCGGTGTATCAGTGGATGCATAACCAAACATCATTCCCTGGTCCCCCGCGCCCTGTTCCTTAAAATCCCCTTCTCCCTCAGTTACTCCCTGCGAAATATCGGGGCTTTGTTTATGAATTCGTATCATAACTTGTGATTTATCTGAGAAGCCAAGACTTGGATCAGTATATCCAATCTCCTTTATTTTTTTTCTTGCAACTTCCTCAAAATTAACATTAGCTTTAGTTGTAACTTCTCCGACAACACAGCAAAAATCCGTTGTGACAACAGTTTCAATTCCCGCTCTTGTATTTGGGTCCTGAGCCAAGCATGCATCAAGTATTGCGTCGCTTATTCCGTCACATATTTTATCCGGATGCCCCTCCGTAATTGATTCACTTGCGAAATATCTCTTCATTAAAACACCCCGTAGATTTTTGCAGTCACTCATTAGGGACCGCACTCATTAGTCACTATAAACCCAGAAAGCTTTATAAACTCTAAGCACTGATTAGTTACTGTATGGTGCAAGGATATCGAATAAGTCCTTATTTTTCAAAGGAACAAGTTGACGCAATTGATAAGTTAATTGACAAAGTGGGCTGCACGCGAGCGGATGTTGTAAAACAGCTCGTTCTCCTAAAACTCGTGGATATGGGCTACTTTGATAAAAAACCAAAACAATAATTTTGCAAAGAAAATTATTTTAATTAATCCTAACGAAAATGACACTATTGAAGCGCACAAACTCTAGCCAAATAATTATGCTGATGCTCTGCATGTGGTGCTTGCCAAAAAAGCCGGTGCAGATTTTATAATAACGAGGAACTTAAAACATTTCAAAGAGTTCTCAGGGATACTTCAAGCCAAGGCGCCCGAAAATATATGACGCCTCCTTCCCTTCAAGCGCTTTTGCAACTTTCTTTTTCTCTTTAGCACTCAACTCGTTTTTTGGGCTCTTGAGTTTTGAGAGTGCCCTCCATAATTCATCATCAGGATTCTTCTCAACCTCGAGTCTGCCATAAATCTCTGCAAACTTGTTAAGCGCCGCGCTCTTGTCCGGCAAATCATACTTCGCCTTAATCACATTCAAAACCTTATTGCAAAAAGGCGAAATCGACAACCTTGAATCAACCATATACACACCATATGCATTTGGAGTGCATGCTATTAAAAAGGTTGCGGGGGCGCATCAAGACTAAAAAAACAAATAAGTGAAAGAGTAATTGCCCTTTCACTAATAAATTAGAACTTACTTCTTTCCCTTCGCCTGCTTTTCCTTAATCGCAGCGTGTGCTGCTGCGAGTCTTGCGATTGGTACTCTGTATGGGGAGCATGAAACATTACTCATCCCAATTCTGTGACAGAATTCAACAGTAGCAGGGTCTCCTCCGTGCTCACCGCAAATACCAATATCTATTCCTGGTTTTACTCCGCGTGCGAGTCCTACAGCCATTTTCATTAGGAGTCCTACTCCTTCTTGGTCAATTGACTGGAATGGGTCGCGTGCATAAATTCCTTTCTCAACATATGGTATTAGGAACTTTGCAGAGTCATCTCTTGAGAATCCGCAAGTCATTTGAGTCAAATCGTTTGTCCCAAATGAAAAGAACTCTGCTTCCTTTGCGATAACATCAGCAGTGAGTGCGGCTCTAGGAACTTCAAGCATTGAGCCGATTGTATAGTGAACTTTTCCTTGTGCTCCAACTTCTTTAGCTATTCTGCGAGTTAATTCAGCAAGAGGAGAGTATTCCTTTATTGTTCCAACAATCGGGATTTCAATTTCAGGAATCGCTTTTACTCCTTTCTTTGCAACATTCATCGCGGCTTTGAATATAGCTCTTACTTGTGTCTCCATTATTTCAGGATAAACAACTGCAAGTCTGCATCCTCTAAATCCAAGCATTGGATTAAATTCGTGGAGCGCAACAATTGTTTCCTTTACTTCTTTTGAAGTTACTCCAAGTTCTTTTGCGAGCTCCTCTATTTCCTTTGTCTGTTCTTCCTTTGGCAAAAACTCGTGGAGCGGCGGATCAAGCATTCTAATAATTACTGGTAATCCATTCATCGCTGTGAAGATTCCCTCAAAGTCCTCTATCTGGTAAGGCTCAATCTTTGCGAGAGCTTTCTTTCTACCAGCAGTATCCTTTGCGAGTATCATTTCTCTAACCGCTTTGATTCTTGTAGCGTCAAAGAACATGTGCTCTGTTCGAACAAGTCCGATTCCTTCTGCTCCGAAGTTTCTTGCGATTTGCGCATCCTTTGGAGTATCAGCGTTTGTTCTTACTTTGAGTGTTCTAAATCCGTCAGCCCACTTCATTAATATTGCGAAGTCCCCTGAGAGAGTTGGTTCTACAACAGGAACTGCGCCTAAAATTACATGGCCAGTTGAACCGTTGAGCGAAATAGTGTCCCCTTCTTTTACTACTTTTCCTTTACAAGTGAACATTTTTCCTTTCTCATTCATTACGATTTCATCGCACCCTGATACACAGCACTTACCCATTCCTCTTGCAACAACAGCGGCGTGAGAAGTCATTCCCCCTCTTGCTGTTAATATTCCAACTGAAGAATGCATTCCTTCAATATCTTCAGGGGAGGTTTCTAGCCTTGCGAGGATTACTTTCTCTCCTTTCTCCGCCCACATCTTAGCATCAGCGGCATTAAAAACTACTTTTCCAACTGCAGCACCAGGTGAAGCAGGAAGCCCTTCTGTTAATACTTCATATTTATGCTTAGGATCAAACTGTTTGTGGAGTAATTGGCCAAGTGAAGCAGGGTCAACTCTTAGCACTGCCTCTTCTTGTGAAATTAATTTCTCATTAACCATATCAACCGCGATTTTTACTGCAGCGTGAGCAGTTCTCTTACCATTTCTAGTTTGGAGCATGTAGAGTTTTTCGTGTTCAATCGTGAACTCAAAATCCTGCATGTCCTTATAACTCTGCTCAAGCTTGTTTCTGATTTCAACAAGCTCTTTGTAAACCTTAGGAAGAACTTTACCAAGTTCCTCAACTTTCTTTGGAGTCCTAATCCCCGCAACAACATCTTCACCCTGCGCGTTCATTAAGAATTCGCCGTAGAATTTGTTTTCCCCAGTAGAAGGGTTCCTTGTGAAAGCAACTCCGGTTCCAGAGTCCTCACCCATGTTACCAAAAACCATTTCCTGGATATTAACAGCGGTTCCTAGTTCGCTTGAGAGGTGATTTAGTCTTCTATAAATTACCGCTCTTTCTGTTTCCCATGAACCAAATACCGCTCCCTGTGAGCGCTTCAACTGCTCTATTGGGTCCTGAGGGAAATCCTCGTTAGTTTCTTTCTTATAAATTTCCTTAAACTTTGTTACAAGTTCCTTTAGCATTGGAACAGTCATTTCTGTATCAAGTTTTATTTTGTTTTTGTGTTTTATTTCATCCATTATATGTTCGAATTTTGAGCGTTCCATTCCCATTACAACGTCACCAAACATTGTAACAAATCTCCTATACGAATCGTAAGCGAATCTCTCGTTCTTTGTGCCTTTTGCGAGCCCCTCAACAACCGCATCATTTATTCCAAGATTTAGGATTGTATCCATCATTCCAGGCATTGAAACAACAGAGCCTGAGCGAACAGAAACTAAAAGGGGATTCTTTGGGTCCCCGAATTTCTTTCCAGTAGATTTTTCAAGTCGCTTTACCGCATCAAGTACTTGTTCCTGCAAAACTTCAGGATATTTTCTTCCATTAGCATAATAATATCTGCAAACATCAGTTGTGATAATAAATCCTCTTGGTACAGGCAGACCAATTTTAGTCATATCTGCAAGATTTGCCCCCTTATTCCCGAGCAAATTCTTCATGGATTTGTCTCCTTCTTCAAACATATATACATATTTTTCTTTAGCCATAAATATTCCTCCTAAACTCACCAGTATTTTGACAGAACCAGAGAAAAAAGATTAATAAAGGTAATTAGTACGATTTGGGGACACAAAAGAAGGAAACTGCTTTTCATTTCTTTTTTCTTAATCCCTTAAGCCGTTGTTGAATTACTTCTCTCAAAAGCTGGGAGTATACCCCTCGTCTCCCAGAAAAACGTGCCATTGCCTCGGGCTGGGAAATAAGCACCTGCATCGTTGCAGCGCCTAAACTTTTTGCCACTTCTTTTGCTTGGCATTTAATTTAGCGGAATCCGTTTTCCTTCTTAATGCACGCCTAGCGGAAGCATTTTTCTTGCCAGGCCCAGGGGCACTCTTTTTAGTCATATAGAATAGTTGGCAGAAAACCTACTTAATTGTTTGGGGGAGGGAGAATTTGTTAATATATTTACTTTCCTTCCCAGTGCACCATTTTCTTTTCAGCATAAATTACTACTCTATTCAAAAAGTAACCAATAAGCCCTACAACTATTATTGTGGCATAGAGTTTTGTTATATCATAGGAATACGCCGCATCAATTAGTGCTTTTCCTAAGCCGTGACTTGTTCCAATAAACATTTCTGTAACTATAATTACAACAACCGCTAAACTTACCGCAGTACGAATCCCAACGAAAATAAATGGAAGCGCTTCCCTTAGGCGCACATGCAAAAAAATCTCAAGATTTGATTTCCTTAGGCTCCGCGCCATAAGCAAATAATCCTCGCTAGTGCTCCTTAGCCCTTTTGAAACGTATAGGGAAAGGTAAATCGCGCACACCCACATTACAAGGGCAGTGTTTGTCAAATCCCCTGCACCAATTATTATCAAAAACAATGGGAAGAGTGCTGTAGCCGGGATACTTCTAAAGAAATCAAGCATCGGTGAGAGGGATTTGTACACAACGTCCCATCTGGCAAGAAGAACCCCAATTCCAAAACCTATTGCACTTCCAAAAATAAGCGCAGTGAAAATCTTTATTAGCGTGCTTGATAAATCAGTGAATATTTCCGCTCTTAAGAATAGCTCAAAGAAGCGCTCTATCACCGAAACGGGGGAAGGGAAAAGAAAACTATTTAGCACGCCAGAAAGAGAAACAACCCCCCAAAGAACAAATAGCATTACAAATCCCACGATAGGAAATTTGTCTATGCGAATAACTTTCCCAATAACTGAAGAAGCCCCCACAAATTTGAAATCCACACTTATCACCCCAACTCCGCGAGGATCTCGCTCACCTTTTTGGTTATTAGTGTGAATTCAGGGCAATATCTCAAGTCATTGGTTCTCTCGTTTGGCAATGCCACAGGAATTTTTGCCTGAATCCTTGCCGGCTTATTTGACAAAACAATTACTTTGTCGGAAAGCAACACCGCCGAGTCAATATCGTGTGAAACCATTATCACCGTATTTTCTCCGTCCCTAAGTTTTAGAATTCCGTTTTCAACCACAGTTTTATTGTGATAATCCAACCCATTCAATGATTCATCAAAGATAAACACTTTTGATCTTGCTGTGGCGCGCGCAATTGCAATGAGTTGCTTAAATCCCCCCGAAAGCTGATAAGGATAATAATTTGAGTAATTCTCAATCCCAAACTTAGAAAGTAATTTACTTGTCTGACTCTTCGCTTCTCCCTCAAATCCAGGGGGCCATGCTAGTTCAATATTTTTCCTTGAGTCAAACCAAGGATAAAGTGATTTAGATACGTGCTGAGGCACATACCCAATTTGCACTTCGGCCGGATGAGAACCAAAAATAGTCACTTTCCCAGAATCTGGTTCATCAAGTCCCGCAATTGTTCTAATCAAAGTGCTCTTCCCGCAACCATTAGGACCAAGAATTGAAACAAACTCCCCTTTTTTTATTTTTAGGGAAAGCTCGTCAAGCACATGCATTTTTTTTCCATTGTTCTGGCCGAGGGGGTAAGCTTTGGATACTTTATTTATTTCAATATGCTTATCCATCCCATCCCCCCAACAATTTCTCTTATTTTTTGCCATTACCATCTCGCAAACATTGTTACTTCACAAATAATTTGCTTACATCAGGCGCCTTATCAATCACCTTGTATTCTTCAAACACATTCACAAACTTCTGGTACGCGTCAATGAAAGTTGAGTTCACGTCCCTACCTGCCACCATTATCGGCATCGGAGTTGCTTTCGCAACAGCTTCAGGAACTTTCAAATAACTCACTAAGTACGCCCTAGTCAGAGCATTTGAATCAATTTCCGCGATTGCTTCACCCATTACTTTTATGAATTTCTGCGCTTCAATCGGATGATTCTTCACAAACTCCGCTGAAACTACTCCCGCAGCTCCGCACCAAGGATCAGCAACGCTCTTCACCATTGGATTTGCCACAAGAAGTCTTGATACTCCTTTGAATTCCCCAAGAGTAGAATTTGGTTCAAGCGTAAGAACCGCATCAACCGCGCCTGAAGAAATACTGGTTAACTGAGTTGGAATCGCTAGCTCAATAAGAGTAACATCCGCTGGATTTACCCCGTTCACAGCCAAAACTTTTTTAGCCATGGTTTGAAACTGCACTCCTGGAATATGCCCAAGCTTCTTTCCTCTCAAATCCGAAATAGTCTGAATGTTTGAATCCTTTGCCACAATTAATTCATCATTCAAAACCCCGATTGTTCCGCAAGTTAAAGAGTAAATCTTTAGCGCGCCAGGATTCTTCGCTTCTACTATTGCTGTGATTCCTGCAGCAACACTTGGTGCACCCGCATCCATTTTCCCTGAAACCAAAGAATCAATTATTTGGTTTGGAGACTCTATACGCTCTATTTGTACATCAAGCCCCGCGCTAGCAAACATTCCCTGCTCTACTGCAACAAAAAGAGGAAGACTCTGCACCGCCGGCAAATATGCCGCGTGAATAACGACCTTATTTTCCTGAGGAGTGTTTGTTAAAAATGCCCCTGCGCCAAGCGCAACGGCAATTACAATAACCACCCCAACAATTACTAACACATTTTTACTTACCTTCATTTACTCACCTCAATAGATTTATATTCTTTGGCGGGGATTAATAAGTAAGATTAGTACAGTACTGTACGACTACAAGTGATAATATGGTCACAAATAATGAACTCTTTTCTGAATTTGGACTAACTGGCAACGAGGGCAAAATACTTGAGGCGCTGGTGAACCTTGGCCCCTCAACCGGAACCGCGATTGCCTCAAAACTTGGGATAAACAAATCAGTCGCCTACTTTGTGCTTGACCAGCTTGTTCAGAAGGGCTTTGCTTCGTTTGTAGTAATTAACAAGAAACGAGAATACCGCTCGCTTGACCCTATAATGCTCAACATGAAACTCGAAGAAAGAAAGAAAGATTTTCTGAAAAAATATGGAGATATTTCCTCAATCCTTTCCCAAGTGTCTCAAAAGAAGAAAAAAGGAGTAATAGCAAACCTATTTACAGGATGGGATGCAGTAAGAACTGGCTTTAACGAACTGCTTAGTGGTGGAATCCCTTCAGACGAATGGTATGTTTTTTCAATTAATATTCCCGAATCAATAGCGCCAAGATTTAGAAGATTTATGCGGCACTTCCACGAACAACGCGTTGCAAAGAAACTAGTGTGCAATCTTCTCATAGACCAAAGATACAAAGATACAATCGGAAAAGATAGAAAAAGCGAGCCATACACAAACGTGCGTTTTGTTTCAGAAGAACACTCAATGCCCGTGACAATAAATGTATACTCAAATAAAACTCTTATGGCTGTCTGGGCAGAGGAACCACTAATAATAATAATCGAAAGCAAAGAAGTGGCTGAGTCATTCAAATCGTTCTTCAGACTTCTGTGGAACGGGGCGAAGAAGGCGTAGCCAAAAGAAAACAAACTCACTTTTCCGCGTTTTTCCAGAACTCATCAAACATTCTCTGCATACTGTCAGTAATTGTTTTGTTTTGGATGAGAACGCTTATTGTATCATTCTCCCAAGTATTAATGAATGTTTTTCCATTGTAAAGGAGAACATTAATGTTCAACCCGAGTTCCTTGGGAAAATAACGCACATCAGAAAATTTCATTGTGGGCTTCACCAGTTTCTCACGCATATCATAATTGGCAATCATTTTTACCTTAATCCCTTTCAACGCACGCATCTGATGGTATTTATGAAAGAAATTCCTCATCTGCGAAACCTCGTCAAAATAACGCACACCCATAATGCAATAGGTATCCCCTTTATTCAGCTCATCAAGCAAATTACGAAAAACATTTGTCACTGCCTTAAATCCTGTAAAGAGAACCGCCTCGGAGTGTGGAACTGAATGGAACTGTTTCTCAATTGAAGGAAGCATTCTCTCAAGAGCAACCTTTCTTGAATCAATTTTATTTTGTTCATCCTCAAGGTAATCCAGTAGCCTCTTTGGTTCGGATGCGGAAAAGTGCTTTACTCCCCCCTTAATCACATGAGTTGCAAGCCCCTTTAGCTCAAGGCGCGCAAGGATTTTGTAAACCTTGGAATAAGAAACCCCTGCGGAGGCCGCCAAAGGACCTGTTTTTGATAAACCAATTTTTGCAAGGGCCAAGTAAACCTTGGCTTCGCCATCAGTAAGCCCAATCTCCCTCAAAGCGGAAGCGTCCATACAAATACATCTATTCACCAAGTATAAAACCTTTTCTATTGTAGCCCCCAAGGGGGACAATAACACATAATAACCGCGGGCGGAGTAATTCTCTGCAAGGAGTTGGGGTGAGGGAAATGGAGACAAAGTATACGTTAGCAGGTGTAGTCGCACTTGTTGCAATAGCGGCAATAGTGCTGCTTGTAATTTCACAAAGCGGAATGTTTGTATTAGGAACAGAGAAACAGGAAATTGTAAGGATAGGAAATCTCCCGACAACACACGGGCTCCCGCTTTATATTGCACTTGATAATAATTATTTTGAGGAAGCGGGAATTAAAGTGGAACTAACTCGCTTTGAAGCACCTAATCAATTGGTTGACGCAATACTTCAGGACAAAATAGATTTCAGCGCCACTGGACCCGCAGGAATAGTTGCAGTTGCTTCGTATAGAAGCCCAGGAAAAATAAAGTTCTTCAGTCTTGCGGGCAGCACTGCAGAAAATCCAAGAAACTCTTTTCTTCTTGTGCCAAACAACAGCACAATAAATTCAATTCCTGATTTAAACGGAAAGAAACTCGGAATTTGGGGAGGCTCAATTCAGTGGAGGACAATTGCAATTGAAATCCTAGCGCAGAATGGATTAATTGCAAATAAAGATGTTGTTCTTGTTGAACTTGCGCCAGCAACACAAGTGCCCGCTTTTGCGGCAGGACAACTTGACGCGCTACTTGCGCTAGAACCAATAGCAACCACAATCACACAGAAAAAATTAGGGAAGATAATTGAAAGCGCTCCGGCAGAGAAATACGTTGCGGACCCATTTTACCCTGGAATTGGGGTTGTGAACATGAGTTTTGCTGAAAAAAATCCGGAACTAGCAAAAAAAGTTATTAAGGTGATTGAAAGAGCGATTAAAGATATTCAAAATAATGAAGATGCACAAAGAATACACCTCAAAGGATACACTCCGTTTGATGGAAATGTGCTTGAAGGAGTAACTCTCCAGACATTTGTCACATGCAAACAAATAACTGCAAAGGACTTGAACGGACTGCAAAAGTTCTTTGACATATTCACAAAAAACAAGGTGATTGATGGAAGAGTTGATGTGTACTCATTGAATTACTGCAGCTAAAAATTAGGTGAATTGCGGGAACCCCGCTCAGGATGGAGTGACTAACAAGCCCTTTTTTCTCAAGGCGGGAAAGAATAGAATAAATTTTGGAACTAGAAACACTTGCAGAAGTAGCAATTACCCCAGTTTTACTTGGACCGAGGCGGAGAAGAGCAAAATACACTTTCACTTCGCCGTCAGAGAGCCCAATCTCTTTCAAGGAAGAAATATCCATAAACAATATCACGTTGGAGGAGTATAAAAATATTGCTTTTACTACCCCCCAAGGGGGAGATTATTTATATTAGGGGAGGTGAAAGCACATTCCTTACAGTTAGCTTATTAACGGCTGGCTGTGGGGTGAAAAATTGGATTATTTTAAAGTGAAAATCGCCGGAGCTGTGCTGGCAATCCTTGTGATTGTAGCAGTTCTGGCAACAGCACTACCCGCAACAGGGTTTTTTGCCGCAGGGCAAGCAACAGGAGAAACAACAAAGGTGAGAATTGGAATGACGCCGCTACTACACGGACTGCCAATGTACTTGGCGATAGAGAAAGGATACTTTACTGAAGCAGGGATAGACATTGAACTCATAAAGTTTGAGGCACCAAACCAAATGATTGATTCATTAATGCAGGACAAACTCGATTTTACATTTGTCGGCGGACCAGCGGGAATTGCAGGAATAGCAAATTACAAAAACCCTGGAAAAATGATGCTCTATAATGTTTCAGGCGGAGATTTGGTAAACCCGGCTGATTTTCTCTTGGTTCCAGTTGACAGCAATATAACAAAAATTTCTGAATTAAAAGGAAAAAAGCTAGGAATACTCGGGGGCTCAATACAATGGAGAGTGCTTGCGACAGAATTACTAGCACAAAACGGGTTAACTGTTGACAAGGACATTACAATTGTTGAACTTGCGCCAGCAACACAAGTTCCCACATTAAAAGCAAAACAAATTGATGCGTTGCTTACGCTTGAACCAATGAAAACAATTGCGGTGAAAAGCGGGGCTGGGAAAGTATTTTTGGATGGCCCAATGGAGAAAGCACTCTCAAACCCCTTCTGGCGGGCGGGGGAGTAGTTAGCGTGAGGTTCGCAAAAGAAAATCCTAACGCTACAAAAAAAGTTCTTGAGGTGCTTGATAGGGCAATTACAGAAGTTGAAAATGATTTCAACGCTTCAAAAAAATACCTCAAAAATTACACACCACTGAACGATAGCACAACAGAAGGACTCACGATGCCCGTGTTTAAGACTTGCAACGAAATGACAATAGGTGACATAGAAGCACTGCAAAAATTCTACGACCTCTTTGAGAAGTACAATGTGGTTGATGAAAGAATAGATGCAAACGCATTCCTTTACTGCCACGGAAATGCTAGCTAATGGAAATGGAAAATAAAAAAGGTGTTTGAAATGACTTTGGGAAAAGAAATCATTATCAGAGGGCTCGCAAAGTCCTTTGATGAGAATGAAGTCATTTCAAATATTTCTTTCGAAGTGGGGAACGGGGATATTGTCGCTATCTTCGGGCCGAACGGATGCGGAAAATCCACTCTGCTCAACATACTTTCAGGGATTGCGGAGAAAACAAAAGGAAAAGTGGAAATGCCGAACTTTAATCCGAAGAAATTCAGTTACATTTTCCAGAACTACCGCGAATCCCTCCTCCAGTGGAGAAATAATTATGAGAACATTGCTTACCCATTGAGGCTAAGCGATACTGCGGAAGAAGAAGAAAGGAGGAAGATTGTTGAAATGGAGAAAATATTCTCCTTCAAAACGAATTTAGGGCTTTATCCTTACCAATTAAGCGGAGGACAGCAGCAAATCCTCGCGTTCATGCGCGCACTAATCACCGAACCGGAGATATTGTTCATTGATGAACCCTTCTCCGCTCTTGATTATGGAAATAACTTGCTGTTACGGACACACTTGCAAAAATACCACTCAAAATACAAACCCACAATACTCGCAATTACCCATGATATTGAGGAAGCGGTACATATCGCGAATAAAATAATTGTTCTCTCAAATAAACCAACCCGTGTGGTTGAAATTATTGAAAATGAGGCGCCTTATCCAAGAGGAACTGAATTTCTTAACTCACAAAAATTCGCCGCAACAAAAAAGAAAGTGCTTAAGGCATTCCAAAGAGGTGCTTTGCAATGAAAAAGAATTTCTTAATTGGAATAATTTTGCTCTTCGCGATATGGTGGGTAGTTGCTACTGTGCATGTGCTTGACGCGCTCTTCCTCCCAGGGCCAGTTGAAGTGATAATTGATTTAGCACAAATGCTCGCCGCGGGAACTCTTAACGCAGATATTTATGCAACACTCCTAAGATTAGGACTTGCATTTGGACTTGCAATAATAATCGGAATCCCGCTTGGAATATTACTCGGGGCATCAACAAAAATATATGAGAGCGTTGAATTCATAATTGATTTCTTCCGCTCGCTCCCCGCAACCGCAATCTTTCCATTATTCTTGCTCGTATTTGGAATAGATGATTCCTCAAAAATAGCGGTTGCCGCATTTGGTGCAGCACTTGTGATAATATTTAACACCGCGCACGGAGTAATGAACACAAAACCATCAAGAATAATTGCGGCAAAACTAATGGGCGCGAAGAAATTGCAAATCTTCAAAAGCATTGTGTTTTGGGAATCCTTACCACAAACATTTATTGGAATAAGAACCTCAATTTCCCTTGCGTTGATTATAATAATTGTAACCGAAATGTTCATTGGAACATATGCCGGCCTTGGGAGAAGAATAATTGATTTCCAATACATTTACAATGTAAAAGGAATGTTTGGGATAATATTACTCACAGGAATAATCGGGTACGCACTCAATCTAATTCTGGCAAAAATAGAGGATAAAGTAGTGCACTGGAAAGGAAAGTAAACCGGGTTCTTCGTGCTCCGCAGGAAAGAAAGTTTTTTCTTTTAGTGCAGGTTTTCTTTCCCCACCAAAGCAAAAGCCAATGCTTTTGCTGGGCGTTGTGAATCTTTCACAACGGAAAGAAAAATTACATGCACGGGACAGGATTCGAACCTGTGAACGCGCTGGGCGAGCAGGTATTTTCTAGAGAAAAATCATCGTGTGACTTATAATCTAACCTAAACCTGCCGGGTTTTCCGCTTCCCTACCCGTGCAACAAACTAAACCAAAAGCTTCGGCTTTTAGCAGTCAATAAAATAATTCATGCGAAGATACTTTATAAAAGTTGCTTAAAGCCAAAAAAGAGCGGTTTAATCGCATCAAGATAGCATTAAATATTTGATAAGCATTAATTAAACGGGGTGGTTGGAAATGACTCTAGCCAAATTACAAGGGGACTTACTTAAGGTAAGAGAGGATTTAACACGGGCGAAAAAAGCCAATGAGGGTTTTGAGCGTGTGTTACAAGAAATGAGCATACTAAAGAGCAGGAGTATTGCTAATCCTGCGACAAAGAGCCAGTTAGTTGAGGAACTCAAGGGCAAAGAAATACTTGATTTATTTTCAAGTGTTGAACTTGACTTTGAGGAGCTAAGACAAACAATGGCAAAGCAAAGCATTGAGAAAGAAGGAATACTTGATTTTATTGAATCAATTAGAACCAAGAAAACATTTTCCTTTGAGGACACACAAGCAACACTTGCCTTCCTAGAAAAATCAGTTGAAGCATTTGATGCAACACACATAGCGGTAAAACCCGAGTTCATCGGATTAATTGATCTTGGTCCGCTCGCGATAGAACACAAACTCATGAGGAGCAATAGCGGAGTAATCGTTGAGAAAGAAAGATTCAGCGAATTCCTTGTAGCACTACTCTCAAAGAAAATGTTCCACGATTTAGTGTTCGAAACTGACAGAGTGAAAATAGTTCTTAAAAATGCAAGAGAAATAATGGTGGAAGCGGAGAACGCAAACATCAGAACAATGGCTAGAATCGCAAAACCAACTGTTTACTAAATTGAATTGCCTAGCCACTCCAAGGCAATTCTTTTTTTTATTTTCTTAATGTTCATTTCTTGGGTTTAGAATCAGATTTCAAATCAAAAACGCGCTTGCGGTAACGCTTGAGTCCCAAGAGAATCTTGGGCGTGTTTTTATCATCCAAATCTTTTCCGTATTATCATCAATTACAAGCGCATAACCTTTTTGTCTTGGCATTTCGGAGTAAAGTTTGTCAAGATCAGAGTGCATATAGCTCGGACGAAGAGCCGCAACCGCAGCAATATCGGGCTGTGAAGTCATCCTGTGCGAAATAAAAATATCACACTGAGAAATTGTATCAGGGTGGAGCTTCTCGGGACGCTGGGTCGCAAGAATTAATCCTAACCCGGGCTGTCTTCCCACACGAACCCATTCAAGTAAAATTGGGAGCGCGATATTTGATTCATCCTTTGGCATGAACATGTGCGCCTCATCAATCATCATCCAAACAAGAGGCATTTTGCTTGAGCGCTTATTTTCTTTTATTAATTTTATTTCCTCTTCCTTTCTAAATAACATTCTCTGTTCAAATAGTTTTTTGCCAATAAGCGCAACAACAACATCCTTTACCCCTTCCGCACCAAGGGTTTGACGATAAGATGAAACATCAATCACGGTAATCATCCCAGGGGTCGCAAGTTCAGATATTTTTGTACCCTCTTTCTCAATTAACCCCCAGGATTTCACCATTTGTAATCTACTTGAGAGAGATTGGCGAGAAGTCGGGTCAGATTCATTATCAGTTTTTACTGCAGTAATCACATCCTCAATTCCATAATATGTCCCAATTCTTTCACGCACTTTCTGAACCGCTCTTGAGAGAAGAACTCCCTCAGGATCTCGCCAAGTTAATTTAAAGAGCGCCATCCACTCGCTCTCCTCAAGCTCTGAACACTTCAAAGTAAATGCGCCGTCAATTGGGAGACCTTTTTCTTTATAGAACGCGAGCTGCGCCTGCGGAACTAAAACTTTTACCTCAGTTTTCTCCGCTTTCAAATCCCATTCATTTAATTCAGCAAGATCAGCTTGGCCAGCAGGAATTTTTAATCCCCAAAATATTCCAACCGTATCAATTGTTACCGCTGCAACACGATTTTTTATCATCGGATCAAGACGAGCCATTTCTTCCATAAGAACGGCAAGCGAATAACTATTGTGAATAATTATGTCGTTCGCAACAAAATTATGCCCCTGTGGAACGCTGATATCATAGACTTTTGTTTTTTCTCTTATCTCTTCAACACTTATTATTTCATCCCAATAAACATCTGATTGCGCAAGTTGTTGAATAAATTCATTCTGGTCTGCCAGAGCAATTCGCAGGAGTTTTTCCCTTGAAGGAGAATAAAAAATGCTTTCGCGCATGGCTTTAGGGTGCGCATAACCAAGTTTTCGCCCAAGCTCTGCCCAGTTATTTGGAGAATAATGGTTCCAAACTTCAATCGGAATTGTATCATTATTTGGGTTAAATTTTCTTTCTGCGAAAAGCACCTCAAGCTCTTTTTGCCGCTCTTCTTTTTTTCCAAAAAAACCAATCTTATTCACAAATTCAATGCAAAAATGCCCCTCAATTATTATCTCAAATGAATCAAATAACTTTTCGTTTAACAAAATCTTCTTTGACCGCAAAGTTGAAATTACCCCAAATTTCAAGAGTAAATGCTGAACTTGCTTGATTAATTTTATTGAAGAGGAAGCATAACCAACTCTGAATCTGTTTTCTTCTCTCCAAATTGTACCATCGCAAGAAAAAAGCCTATTTAGGAACAAAGCTGTTTTTTGCTCATTCAACATGAAAACCTCTTTTGGCAACTCTTTAACCACGGATTTTTTTCCATAAACCCCAAGCTTAATCAGCCAGTCACGAGCAAAATTAATCGTCTCAAAAGAAGTGCCCTTAGCAAAGGCTCCGTTGCTTGAACGAACCGCGTTTTTTATAATTGTTTTTGGGTTTTTGTTAACCACTCTGAACTGCCCCGGCTGATTCTTCATTTGCTTAACAACAAGCCTCTCATCAAAATTTTTTACAGCATCAGCAAAATCACCTTGTATTTTTTCATCATTATTTGTGAACCAAACCGCGCGATTAACAATATGCCCCTCCGCAATTAAATAAGCGAGTAATTTTACCTCTGCTTCGGACATAAATCCGTTTCCAAAAAAACCAAGTTTTCTTGGAACGGCAATCCTTGACCCTTTATGTAATTCTTGTGCGGGTTTCCATCCATCAATTGTAAGCAAGGGGTGTTCAGGAGTAAGAGTTATTTCCCTCCCTGTCCTTGTTTTTACTTTTAACACCAAATCAACTTCACGCTCGAAGAAATCGTCTTTGATTTCAGTCTTCAGCTTAAAGGATTCGCCCAAAGAGATTATCTTTTTACCATTTTCTTTCAAATCTTTAATCTTAGAAACTGAACCATCTTCAAGAAGTATCTCCGTTTCTCCAGAAACACATTTCCCACCACCCCTCTTCCCGCAAATTAGAATAAGATGGGGTTTTGAAATATCAACAAGAACTTTTCTTCCTAACACAGGCTTCTCCCCCGCGGACATTACAATTTTCCCAAAATACGCTGTCCCCTGCGAACCATATTTCTCAAGATCAGCGATATCTCTCCCTAGAACTACTGGTTCTGATGTAAAATCTTCCTGCATGAAAAGATAACCATTTACAAGTATTTAATGATTACTGGGGGGAGTATTTGCTAACTGTTTTGTAGGTTTTGTTTGATTGTTTGG